>JAUWDQ010000116.1 GCA_030608745.1 Pseudomonadota bacterium
ACCCTGCCTACTGCCTGCCCCTCCTCTTGCTCTCACCTCTACCCTCATCCCTGCTTCCTTCCGACCGTTGCACAGCAGCACTGCAACACCGCAGCACTTGTATTTCGCTGCAGCACTGCAGCACCGCATAACGGCAGTACCCAAACTCCTAAGGTCCAAATATCCGTTTTTGGCCGTGCTTTTTGGAAAGAAGGTGACCTCCAGGAGGGTCAATAGAGAGCCCGCTGACCCAAAGACAGACCCCTCCCCGCTAACAGACCCGGTACGTTGGATTTTCAACGTGCGACCTTTTGCAACGCGGGCAGCGGCCAGGGCGGGTGAACCGCTTCCGGTCTTGAAAAACATATCCACACACCAGACACCGGAAAGGTCGGATATTGAGCTTTTTCCCCTGGGTCGCTACGGAGCGCGCAATATGAGAAAGATGCTCGTAAACCTCTTTTTCCCGGATTCCCGTCGCCTGGGAAAGTTCCCTGGCGCTCATTTCCTTTTTGTTCAAGAGGGCGATCATCTGCTGACGAATCGTTTGCACGTCATCCCGATGTACTTCTTGCTTCATTTGGAAGATTGCTCAATAAAGGATCAAACTTTCCCACTGACCCCCAGGTTTCCGTAACCCCATCACGGATTTAATTTCTCAGGTTGTGCCATGGTTACAGATGCTCGCCAGAGCTTTTTCCCTTGGCAATATCGTGTAACTTTTCTCGGATGGCCCCCTTCAAGGCTCAAAACATCTTGGTTCCGGCTCTGATAATTCGATCAAGGCGGCTTATCGGCTTTCGGGCCTAAATGATTCTAAAAATAGAAGTGAGCCCCGATGCCCATATATTCAATCGACCTTTCGTAGAATTGCCCGTTGGGAGAATAACCGTTGAAGTACTCCAGCATTACCTGTGCCTTATGGCCGACTGTCTTTGCGCTTTCGAGCTGTATGCCGACGCGGAGGGATACATCGGTATTCCAATCGTTTTCTTCCACATTCTTAAAGTCGGCTCCCGCCACAGGCCTCACCACACCACCCAGATAGGTCCATGGGCTCTTCAATTCAAAGCCGAATTGTGTCGACCAGGGATCGAGATCCGATGGCACACGATGAAACAGATAGCCACCACCAGTGTAAACGCGGACCCACTTGCCAAAATCGTAGGACAGTTTCACGTCCACCCCCTCGTAGCTGAGATTGACCCGATCCACGCGATTGCGTAAAAGATACTCGTCGCCGATGTGAGAGCTCTGGTGAAAGACGCGCAATAGGGCTGAAAAGGCTTCGTCTCGGTAACTAATTGGAACCCCCACCCAGTAATCGGCGTTAACAAGATCATAAGAATGAGCGTCAAGATCAAAAATAGCAAACACAGCTGCTTGGATTCCTAGTTGCCACTGTCCCCTAAAAGGAGCATCATCTCTATATAAACCTAAGGTTTCGCCAAAACTCGTTGCACCAACGTTTCTTAGCTCTTTATCATCTATGTAATATTGATAGGTAGCGGAGAAATGAGGCCAGCGTGGATCAGCAATGAGAGGATCAAAGAGTCTTCCCTTCGGGAGAATAACACGATTGGATGCCGAGTTTTCCGCTTCTCCTTGTTCTCCCTCCGGAGTTGCTGTCGACAGTTGTGGAGCAGGAGCAGATGCCTCATTCGTTGCTTGTTGCTCGGGCTCCATAACCTGGACTCGCACAACACCCTGAATGCACGAAAGTGAAGCAATTACCTTATCACGATTAGTACCCTCGAACTCCTCGGCTCTCATGGTAATCACACCATCTTTTAGGCTCAAAGAAGAGGCTGCCAAATTAAATTCCCGTTCAAGCACAGCGGTAGCATATCCCGCAATAAAACTGTCATCCACTGATACCGCATCCACCTTTGAAGCAAACAAAACGATAGAGGCAAAGCATAGCAGCAAAGGACAAACAATCTTCAGCTTGATTAATCCTTTCGGCTCCATTTCTCTCCCCCATACGTATTTTTACTAACTCGCTACAGACTCATGATTTCGAACCAATAACCCGCCGATACCAGCGATCTCCTATTTTTCAAGCATTCTACTTTCTTCCACGTGCTGGACTGTAAAACGGTGCTACCAACAGGGTAAGTGCATATAATTAGGAAATAATTTGACTGTGGGTATGCCAAGAACTTTCAATTCCCTGTTTTACCTTATTTCAATACCTCACCCCTTTGACAATGACCCCCCTGGCAATTGACAATTATTAATGGTTTAAGATAAATAGAATAATGGGACAAGCAATGAATGGGCCTCATGTATAGGTTCTGGTAACATTAAAAAAGGAGGGGGAAATGAAACTCAACCTTAAAGCTCTAGTCTTGACAGCAGGCATTCTATGGGCATTGGCGGTATTTCTGGTCGGCGTCCTAAACCTCATTTGGTCGGGATACGGTGTGGCTTTCTTGCAACTCATAGCTTCGATCTATCCTGGCTATCATGCCACTAGTTCCTTCGGCGACTTGATCGTTGGAACCCTATATGCCCTTGTCGATGGCGCCATCTGCGGGTTGGTCTTCGGCTGGCTCTATAACTTGTTTGTTGGCAAAGGAAGGACTGCATAAGCAGTCGCCAAGAATCCAATACTGATCCGATAGAGCACGATCTTTCCCTAGGGAAATCGTGGGTGGGTGAAACTTCGTCATCGTAAGGAAGGCAGGAACCTCCAGAGACAGAACCAACCAACGATAAAAACCACTCCCCCCCACGGGTGTGATCGCCCCGAGCCAGGCCGCCGAGGGTAATATTCTCCCCACCGAGGCTCAAAAGCCCACTTCCCCCAAAAGGGGCAAAAGTCTCGCCCAACTTTTGTGGTTACTTTATATAGGCAGGCAATTCGTCCACATCCTTCCCCTGGAAGGTGCAGAGAAGGCCGCAGGTTTTACAGGGACCCTTGACAGGCGCCAGAGGAGGTTCTCCCTTTATCCCCTCTATGAAATCCAAACACCTGTTAACGTCCCCATCTTTTCCCTCGACGATGAGAGTTACAGCCCCTTCCGATCCCCCAAATCCACCCGAGGCGAAATGAACTGCCTTGAGCCCAAAAAGGGTCTCTATGGCCTCTATTTCCGTGACCACTTTTCCGCCAGCCACGCAAGCCAGTCCCACACGGGCACCGATAGTTCTGCCAAGGGTTAACCTTCCGCCATATTTTGCCGCCTCTTCAACTGAAGCAACTAACTTTTCAAGTCCAACGGAATAGATAATTGTCATGCCCTGGGCCTTCATGGCTAAATAAAATTGGCCCATAGTTCCTCCCACGGGACTGGCCAGTATCACGCCGACTTTTCCACCTGGATCAACGGCATTGGCTCCTTTCAGCAATATGTCACCGGGACCGAGTTTGTCGATTACTGAGGCCGGATCCACTTCCAGAACCTGGCCTTTATGAAATGTAACCGGCTTGCTTCTCATGTCGGGGGGAAGGGCACACAAAACCCCGTTAATAACCTGCCCGGCCAAATACTTTTCCTTCTCCGTCGTTTTGTTCAAGAGTTCTTCCAGGATGTACGCGTTTGTGGAACCCCGGCCCACCAGCAAATACCCGTTGTTCTTCGCATGCTGCACTTCGGGCATGGCTACCACAGCTTTACCGAGTAGTCTCTTGGATTCCGCCGGTGTCAAACTAAACAATGCTTGCATTTTAAGACCTCCCATCTGTGTGGATATTTTTTTCGGCGATGTTGAAACCTCGCCTTCACGGGCGAGGAAACCCCGCCCCTATATACATTGGCTCTTTCTAGATTAAGAGTATCGGCATTGAAAAACCCTTATCTCCTGTTGGGTGGGAGGAAGTATAGGATAAAGGTGCTTGCGCGTCAATAGAAAAGGCACTGGAGTTTCCTTATTTTTTCGGGGCCTCCGTTGCCCCTGACCGTAATTCCATCCTCCAAACTGCAGCACCTCATAACCGCAGCACCCAAACTCGGCTGAAAGAATCACCTGACGAAGCATCAAATTGAAGAACCGACGGAATACCAAACAAACCGAATAAACCAAACAAACGAAAGAAACGAAACAAACCGGATTAACGCTCATAACCATCTGAACGATCTAAACAATTCAAACCATCTAAACCGATTAAACGAGACAAACCAGATAAACCAAAAAACCCGGAGAGACTGAGGAAACTCAGCAAGGTCCAGTCACATATCCCTTGACATCCCTTAGAGATTTGCTTTATTTAATGGACTAGGAACTCCTTTATAAGATTGAGTATAAAAGCCTTGAAGTTTATCTCTATTATGGTTGACCCCGATTTTTTGGGTGAGGAAAAAACGATACTGAAAGGAGCAAACCATGGCAGTGAAGTTTGGCCCCAGACGCGGACTGTATATCGACATCAGCCAGGAGATGGAGAAAGGAGAAGAACCCCTTGCAGCGGATGAGTCGAGGCACTTTGAAAGGCTCGATCTCATCTACCGTTCCCTATGTGCACTGCTTTTCAACTACGTTCCCACCTCGGGTCATCCGGGGGGATCCATATCCTCCGGCCGATTGGTGGACGGGATACTTTTCGACGCCATGGACTACGACGTAAGTAACCCTGACCGGGAAGACGCGGATATCATCTCCTATGCTGCAGGCCACAAGGCATTGGGACTTTACGCACTGTGGGCGTTGCGCAACGAGGTGATGCGCATTGGTGCACCTGAACTCCTGCCAGCGGACACCCGCTATCAGCTACGCCTCGAGGATCTTTTAGGCTTCCGTCGCAACCCGATCACAAAGACGCCGCTCTTTTTGAAATTAAAGGCGAAACCTCTCGACGGCCACCCCACGCCGACGACGCCCTTTGTGCGCCTTTCTACCGGTGCATCGGGCGTGGGCCTGGCATCCTCGCTCGGGCTCGCCTTTGGTGCGATGGACTACTACGGCAATGATGCACCGCGCATCCATATTGTGGAGGGTGAGGGTGCTATGACAACGGGGCGCGCCAGCGAGGCCATGGCCGCAGCTGGTACGGCGTCCCTGAAAAACGCCATCCTCCATGTGGACTGGAACCAGGCATCTATCGACTCCAACCACGTCTGCCGCGATGAGGAGGGGCCCGGAGATTACGTCCAATGGAGTCCCATGGAGTTGGCCTATTTCCACGACTGGAACGTTATCACGGTTCCGGACGGCAGCAGCTTCCAGCAGATTTTTTCCGCGCAGCGCAAAGCCGCCACCATCGACAACGGCCAACCCACAGCGATCGTCTACCGAACGACTAAAGGCTGGCAATACGGCATCGAGGGAAAAGCGTCCCACGGCGCGGGACACAAGCTCTGTGCCGATGGTTTCTATCAGACCCTCGAGCCCTTTCTTGACATAACGGGTGGTAAACTGCCCCGTTGCGAAGCCGTTAATCAACGCTGCGAGTCCGGCAAGCTCACTGAGATCGTTGAAGAATGCTTCTGGGAAACCTTGATGGTGATTCGCACCGCGATGGAACGAAACCGTCCGGCCGTGGATGTTCTAGCCCATAGACTCCATGACGCACGCGACCGCCTCAACCGTCGAAACCGCAAACCACGGGATAAAGCTCCCAAAGTCAGTGCCATCTTCGATACTGCCACCAAGACCCGGGGCTCGATCCCGCCGGAAATTACCCTTGTTCCCGGGAAGGCAACTACCCTGCGCGCGGAATTGGGCCGTGTGCTCCAGTATTACAATAAGCTCAGCAATGGTGCGATATTTTCGGCGGCGGCCGATCTCCTCGGCTCGACGAGCATCATTATCGCCGGGCAGGGTTTTCCTGAAGGATACTACAATGCCCTCACGAACCCGGGGGCCCGGCTTCTCTCGATCGGAGGTATCTGTGAGGACGCCATATCAGGCATCCTCAGTGGCATCTCAGCTTACGGGCATCACATCGGGGCCGGCTCATCCTACGGGGCCTTCATGGCGCCCCTGGGCCACATCTCCGCCCGCCTGCACGCAATCGGCAATCAGGCACGGCATGAGGTGACAAACGAACCTTATCGGCCTATTCTCCTCATCTGTGCCCACGCCGGGATCAAAACGGGGGAGGACGGACCGACCCATGCCGATCCACAGGCCCTTCAGCTTCTGCAGAATAATTTCCCTCCCGGTATGATGATTACTCTCACCCCCTGGGATCCCCAGGAGATTTGGACCCTCATCTCGATCGCTCTGGCCAAACGCCCGGCGCTCATTGCGCCCTTTGTCACCCGCCCGAGTGAAACGATCATCGACCGCGAGGCATTAGGCCTCGCCCCGGCAACTGACGCCGCCTCCGGGGTCTATCTCCTGCGAGGTGCACGTGGAAAGGGGGATGGGACCATAGTGCTTCAGGGGAGCGAAGTTAGCTACGCCTTTGTCGAAACAGCGTTATCACTAATTGAAAAGGAGGGTATCGACCTCAACGTCTATTACGTTGCGAGTGCGGAACTCTTCGATCTCTTGCCACGCTCGGAACAGGAACGGATATTTCCAGAAGCCCGTGCACAGGAGGCAATGGGCATCACTGGTTTTACGCTTCCGACGATGTACCGCTGGATCCGTTCCGACCGCGGCCGCCTCATGACGCTTCATGCTTTCCAGAAAGGGCATTATCTCGGAAGTGGTCAGGCTCACATAGTCGTTGCGGAAGCCGGGCTTGACGGGGAGAGTCAATTCAGGGCGATTATCCGATATGTCAAGGAACAGTAGTGAGATCACTGAAAAACTGGCGACACTGCAAAGGCGACTGGAACTTCGGGCTCGCAGCATGGGGGCGCGACTTTTCGGAGTGGCCGACCTTACCGTTCATTGGGCTGGATCGGCCCGAGCTGTCTGCTGGCCACATCCGAGCCAGGGCCCCGCGTGCACTGGGTCACCGTCCCGACCGACGCCCCACTTGAAGCGGGGAGTTCGTTCACCTTGAGAATCATCTCCGCCCTGGCACATAGGGCGTCATTCCTCCTTAAAGAAAACATAAGTTCTTTGGCCCTTTCTCGAAAACCTGAATAATCCTTTACTTGCTACCTTGGTCACTATTTCATTTTCTTTCATGTGATGATCACTGAAGGATAGGATTCCCCCTGGTTTTAATACTCGATGTAACTCCTCCAGGACTCCATTCGGGTCACTCAAGTCGTGAAACGTATCGTATAATAGGATTATATCTACGCTGTTATCTGGCAATCCAGTTTTGCAATCGGAACAAATAGTCTCTACATTCGTCAGGTGCTTTTTCGAAGCGATATTATGAACCATCTGAATTGCAAGGGGATTAATATCCAGGGCATAGATTTTCCCTGCTTTGCCCACCAATTCCGCAGCAGCGATTATATAACTCCCAGGACCACAGCCATAGTCGAGCACAAGAAATCCTGGTTCTATCCCCACCTCTTTCAAGATATGTTTGCGGGGCAAGAAGAAATCGCGAAATTTGTAGCCGAAAGACATGAATTTGAAATGAAAATTGGACATAAGCTTATCCACGGTAATCTCCTCTTGCTATTCTTCTTGAAAAGGTGATTTCGGGTAATTTAGAATCTTTGATTTTAGCGGGCTACCCTTGGGGAACCCTTAAAACCGGATCAAGCTGATTCGAGTTAGGGTCGTCTTGCGTCGTGTCCCAGGACCATTAACCAGATGCCAGGCGGTGTACTGCTCAGCATAGGGGTTCCCGGACGACATACCATCCACCGGGACAATGACTTGTAATCCCCTCAAAGCGGCGCCAGTGGCCGTGTGGAGAACAGCTCCGTGAGCGGAAGTGCCTACCAAAATCACGGTCTTGGTGCCTTTCTCCTGTAAAATCTTTTCTAAATCGGTACTGAAGAACTTATCCACACTCGCCTTGACTACCGGTTCTCCTGCACGGGGGGCCACTTCCTTTCTGATATCGGCCACGGTTCCTTTTCTGGTCAGGCTGTAAATAACGGGCAACCCTTTGGTCCTTGCCTTGGTGAGTAGGCCTTGGATTTTGGGGACAGAAGCTACACACCGGGGCCTCCTCTTGGAGTTACAGTTCCGGTTTTGAATGTCTAAGATCAGAAGGGCCGTTACCTTGGGATCTACCGTTACCGGTTTGAGCTCAGGCGGCGATGGGGCTTTCACAGTGGCCCATTCATCCACGATGGTATCCCCCGTCTGGGCCAAGGAAGAGGAAGCAACAAATAGGATCAATAGGATGATTGCTGTCATCATCGCTCCTCCTAAGAAAGCCTTTGTTTGCAAGAGTACTCTTCGCTTAAGCAGTCTTCCCCAAAACACCTCGATGGCTTTTTGAACCCTTTCTTTCATAATTATTCCCCCTTTCTGGAATTTCTATATATCTATACCCAAGAGTGATGGCTTCGTAAAAAGTCCAACTTCTGCGTTGCACTGCATCCTTCGTCACTGCAGCGTACTGTAAGTACGCCTCATTCCTCAGGATTTGCGCGCCTTGAATTTGGAGCTTTTTACTTTGCCATCGAATTTTGACTTT
>JAUWDQ010000263.1 GCA_030608745.1 Pseudomonadota bacterium
AGTCCATCTGCGGCGTTGCGCTTCATCTTTAAGTCACTGCGGCGTACTGGTAAGTACGCCTCATTCCTATAGATTCGCGCGCCTTGCATCTGGAGCTTTTTACTGTGCCGTCTGATTTATGACTTTTTACGAGACCATCAAGAGAAGGTTTTCGCTATGAAACAGAGCTCTTACCGAAAGGAGATGGGTAGAAGGGAATTTCTGGGCAATTGCGCGAAATATTCCCTCCTGTTCTCCTCTCTGGCGAGCATTCCCTCCCTTGTCCATCTCGTTAAAGGTGCCGAGGCGTATAACTTCAGAAGGGAATGGGGTCTCATCAGGACAAAACTTTCCCCCTATTACACCCCCTTGGAGGGTAAAGGGATCCGATGTGAACTGTGCCCGAAAGAATGTGTCGTTTCAGACGGAGAGAGGGGGTACTGCGAGGTTAGGGAGAATAGGAATGGTAGATATTATAGCCTGGTTTATGGAAATCCCGTCACCTGGCATATAGATCCAATAGAGAAAAAGCCCTTCTTCCATGTCCTTCCGGCATCGGATTCATTTTCCATTGCCACAGCAGGGTGTAATTTCGACTGCAAATTCTGTCAGAATTATGAGATATCCCAAGCAAGGCCCGAGGAGACTGCAAATTTCGATATGCCCGCCGAGTTGGTGGTGGCATCCGCTAAGAAGACGGGTTGTAGATCCATAGCTTCGACCTATGTGGAACCCACCATCTTCTACGAATATATGTACGATATCGGTGTCTTAACCAGAGAAGCGGGGATTCTGAACGTCTGCCATTCCAATGGGTACATCAATCAAAAGCCCCTAAGGGCCCTATGCAAGGTCCTTGATGCGGCCTGTATCGATCTGAAGGGATTCACGGAGGAGTACTATCGAAGCCTCACGGAAGGGACGCTGCAGCCGGTGCTGGAAACCCTCAAGGCCCTAAAGGGGGAGGGCGTCCATGTGGAGATCGTCAATTTAGTCATCCCCACGAAAAACGATGACATGGATGAGATTCGGCGGATGTGTCTGTGGATCAAAGAAGATCTGGGATTGGATACACCCCTTCACTTTTCGCGATTTTACCCCATGTATAAGCTGAAAAACCTACCGCCGACGCCCGTATTGACGCTGGAACGGGCCAGAAGGGTTGCCCTCTCCGTCGGGCTGGAATACGTATACATCGGAAACGTCCCCGGCCATGAGGGGGAGAATACTTACTGTCCCAAGTGTAAGAAGTTGCTAATCCAGCGAATAGGCTACCGTATCCTCCAAAATCACCTGATCGGGCGAAAATGCCGGTACTGTGGACACTCCCTGCCCGGGATATGGTTCTAGGAACTCAACCTATCACTTCCCCATTCATTCGTGTTGAGACATCTTTGATTTTCCAATGAGTCCGAGTAATCCCAGGGCGGAGAGGTTGAGGGCTGTGATCAAATAGAGGGTATTTGCAATCCCCAATACGGGCAGGAGAATAATTCCGGCCAAGAGGGCCCCGGCCGATGATCCCCCCAGATCCACCCCGTAAACCAAGCTGGCTACCTTCCCCACTTCCCTTCCCTCGCCCAAATAGATCATATTGGCCAAGGGGAAGTGTAACCCTCCCAGATACCCCGCCACTAACGTTAAGAGGGGAAATCCCACTTCCATCACGGAGGATGTTCGGGAGAGGTGACCTGAGCTCTGGAAGAGAATGATTATCCCGAGGAGGAGGATGGCATAGAGGGCAAGGCCTCCTTGAATGTGTATGAGTATCCGCAGGGGCTTCGTTATCCGTTCTACCGAGGGGGTGATATGCCAGCTTCCGAGGATGAGCCCGATCATGTAAGCGGTAATCAGCATGGCGATCTTATAGTAGACGTAGCCGTAGAGGATTTGAAAGGCAAGGATGAGGACCACGTTTAAGGTCATCTCGGAATAGCCCGTGACGAAGACGGCATAGAGCAACATAGGCTTCTGGGTCTTTTCCTGTCCCTTCCACCGGGCAAAGGCGAAGAATAGCCCAGTCAATATCGCGATGGGCAGAATAAACCACATCGGTTCGATTCGGCCAATCAAGAGGAAGATGTCCTTCAAACGCGGTGTGTACTGGGCACTCCAATGGATGATATCGTAGAAATAGCAGGAAGGATTGAGATCGCGATTGATCCTGGTTCCCTTGGCCGACTGTAGAATTCCCCGAAAATAGTCCAGCCTCTCCTGGGAAAGGTTAAATAAGAGGTAGTACCCTCTAACATATTTCAATGCTAAATGCCTGTCTCTGATCCTGTTCACCAAGACCTGGGGGTCGGAAACGAGAATCCCGTGCTCCATTGATCCGAAGAAGCGGGCCGTTGATCCGGGAAGGACCAGAACGTCTCGGTATGCCTCGGACATGGATCGGTGAAGAGAGTTGAGGAGTTGGGCGAGGGTCAGTCCGATGATGTTCTCCGACGATGTGAGGCTGAGGGAGAAGATGCCCCCGGGGAGAGTAATCCTCTTCGCCTCTTGGAAGAATTCCACGGTGTAGAATCGATTGAGTTGGGCCGTCATCGGGTCCGGGAGGTTGACGATGACCACATCGTATCGCGATTTAGTGGTCTTGATGTGCTTGCGGCCATCGGTATGGATGGTGTGGACCCGCGGATCATCCAAGGTCACGGTCGTTTTCCGTGGAAGGATGCGCCTTCCCAATGCGATTACCGTGGGGTCCAATTCGACGTAGTCTACCCTGGCAACCGTAGGGTGTTTTAATATTTGAGCCAGGGAACTGGAAATCCCGCCACCTACCAGGAGGATTCTCTTGGGATCGGGGTGTTCAAGCAGGGCGAAATGGACCGATTCCTCCGCCGTGAGCAGATCGGGGCAGGTGAACATCAAGAGCCCGTTTTCATAAAAACTGATCTGTTCCTCTGCCGATACTGCTGTCAGGTTGCCGTAGAGTGTGTCTTCAGAGCCGATGAGGCGATATCCCTTCCACTCCCACCCTCTGCTCATCATCTCCCATTTCTCCCCTTGCAGTGCCAAGAGTATAAAGAGCCCAATGAGAACCGAGCCCGATACCCAGGTCCACGACCGGCCCCTCTTGGGCCCAGAGGGATGAAAGAGGAGGAACATGGAGGACAGGACCAGCAAAGCTGATAGAGCAAATGAGGTCTGGAGGTGATTCAGAAAGTGAACAAATATTGCGGTAAAGGCGACGCCGCCGGCCCCTGAGCCTATGGCTTCCAGGAGGTAGACGAATCCAACGGATTTGGACCTTCCCCCCGTGGCCTCGCTGTGGAGACTGCAGCCGAGGGCAAAGAGAAATCCCGAGAGAAAACAAAAGGGAGCCAATATCGCAAAGGAGATAACCATCATGGTTGCGAGGTCGATGACCTCCCCCACGGGAATACTCCAGAGGATCCTGGATAATCGGACCACGAGGATGGATGAGGGGAGGAGAAGGGCCAGAAGAAGCTGAATCAGTCCAAAAACCCTATGCTTATTGGAAATGGCGTCGGCTATCCTCCCC
>JAUWDQ010000164.1 GCA_030608745.1 Pseudomonadota bacterium
ATATCTAGCCGGTAGTGAATTGCCGGCAGTTATCGTAAATATGTCCCGAAGTGGCCCTGGGTTGGGGGGAATAGCACCATCTCAGGGCGACTATTTCCAGGCTACGAGGGGTGGCGGCCATGGTGATTATCGGATGATCGTCCTTGCTCCATCCTCCGTGCAGGAGATGTACGATCTGACCCTGAGGGCATTCGACCTCGCTGATACATATCGGAATCCCGTCCTGATTCTGGGAGATTCTCTCATTGGGCAGATGAAAGAACCCATGGTGAGGAGAAGCCCCAAGAAAAAAAAGGCCATTCCAAAACCGTGGGCGTTGACCGGTGCTGAGGGGAGAAAACCGAACATCTTGAAATCGCTCTATCTAAAGGATGGCGAACTGACCCAACACAATTGGAAGTTGCACGAAAAGTATCAACGGATAAGGGAAAAGGAGGTTCTCTTCGAAACCAGGGGGGTGGATGAGGCAAATATGGTCGTCGTCGCCTTCGGGAGCATTTCAAGAATCGTTAAAACAGCCATGGGCCTGGCCGCGGATGAGGGGTTGAAGGTAGGACTTTTCAGGCCCATTACCCTTTTCCCGTTTCCCCAGGAGGCCCTCCATTCGATTTCTCGATCCATCAAGGTCTTCCTGACAGTTGAGCTCAATACTGGGCAAATGGTCGAGGACGTCGAGCTTTCCGCTAAACGCGACGCCCACGTTCACTTTTATGGACGACCACCCGGATCTATTCCCACCCCCGAAGAGATCCTTGAGGAGATCAAGAAATACTACCCTAGATAGGTGGCAACACATTTCTTCGATGCATGGGCCATCGGTCCCGAATGTGCTCTATAAATACCTCAAACAAAGAGGGCTAACACAAATTTTGCAGAAGCCAAACGGTATGAACAGAAAGAAAATGAAAGCGAAACGTAAACAGCCGGAAAGTTTGATCCTCACGAGACAGGCATTTAAGAGGCCGGAGAGTCTGACCGATGCCCCCTTCCATTTTTGCCCGGGCTGTCACCATGGAATCGCCCACCGCTTGGTTGCAGAGGCCATCGATTTCTTCGGCATTCAAGGCAAAACCATTGGGGTTGCCTCCGTTGGTTGTTCCGTTTTCCTCTACGATTATTTCGATATCGATGTTGTGGAGGCTCCCCATGGAAGGGCCTCTGCCGTTGCCACTGGGGTGAAAAGGGCAAGAAAAGACCGAATGGTATTTACCTACCAAGGCGATGGAGACCTGGCCTCGATTGGCATTGCTGAGGTCGTTCATACGGCCAATCGGGGCGAAAATATCACCATTATCTTCGCCAACAATGGAGTCTATGGGATGACCGGAGGGCAAATGGCCCCTACGACCCTTTTGGGACAGAAAACAACCACAAGTCCCTATGGCCGAGACTTCGCCCAGGATGGTTATCCAATTCGCATGGCCGAAATGCTGGCGACCCTTGAAGGGAGCGCTTTCGTGGCCAGAGTAGCCGTCAATAATCCCGCCAATCTCATGAAGGCCAAGAAAGCCGTCCGGCGGGCCTTCCAAATTCAGATAGAGGAAATGGGGTTTTCTTTCGTCGAGTTTATCCTGGCTTGTCCAACCAATTGGAGTCTTTCGGCCCTGGAGGCTAACCAGAGGGTGGAGGATCAGATGATCCCCTACTTTCCCTTGGGGATCCTCAAAGAGAGAAAGATGGCGGATTACCTATAGGTAATGGCAATTGCCGCACAGGCTTATGCGGGTAGATGGTATGTACTACGACGTCATCATAGCAGGATTCGGGGGGCAAGGTATCCTCTTAGCCGGTAATATCTTGGCCTATGCGGCGATGAAGGAGGGCAAGCACGTTACCTTTTTGCCTACCTATGGCGTGGAAATGAGAGGAGGTACTGCCAATTGCGCCGTGGTAGTCTCCACCAAGGAGATCGGTTCCCCCATTATCGGCAGTCCCCTTTCCGCCATAATTATGAACCACCCTTCCCTGATGAAGTTCGGAAATCATCTGAAACCCGGGGGGCTCCTGCTCCTAAACTCTTCCCTGGTGAATCCCAAGAATGTCTTGAAGAGGGAAGTCGAACTGGTCCCTATACCGCTCAACGAGATCGCTTCTCAATTGGGCAATGCCAAATTGGCCAACATGGTTGCCCTTGGAGCATATGTAGAGAAGACGCAGATAATCAAAGAGGCCTCGATATCCGATGCACTCATCAACGTCCTGGACGAGCGGCATCACACTATGATCCCTGCCAATTTGGAGGCAATAAAGCAAGGGAGGGATTTCATTCGGGATCTGTAGGGGTGAACCGGAATATCCCAAAGCCAGCGGGAGGACCGATTATCTGTGGTCAGCAAAAAGGAGGGCCCGTATGGGAGACGGAAAAACCTCCGTGGAGATGAAAGTTGGTGAGAGGATAAGGGAGCTCCGGGAAACGAAGGGCCTATCCCTGAGGGAAATGGCCGATTTGACCGGGTTTTCAACGGCCCTTCTGTCCCAGATGGAAAACCATCTGATTTCCCCCTCCCTGGGCACGCTCATCAAGATATCAAGGGCCCTGGAGGTCCATTTGGGCTATTTCTTCGGAGAGGGCCCCGGGGAACCCTATGCCATAGTGAGGAAGGATGGAAGGAAAAAGGTATCGAGATTTGCCTCCAAGAATGGTGTGAAATACGGGTACTCCTACGAATCCCTGGGTTTCGAAAAGAAGGATAGGCATATGGAGCCATTCCTCGTGACCTTGGAGCCCGCAACGATCAAATCCACCAAGACATCCACCCATGAGGGAGAGGAATTCATCTTCGTCTTGGAAGGCGAAATGGAGGTAACCCTTGGCAATCACACCGACATCCTCTATCCGGGTGATTCCATTTATTACGATTCGACCATTCCCCATCGGGTACAGTGCCGGAAGGACAAGGAAACCAAAATCCTGGCCGTTCTCTATACCTCGAAGACTTAGCGGTTACCAATTCCGGAAATTCCCGGTGTTCTTCTTTTAGACCCTCTTTTTAGCCAGGACTCTCCATTGATCCTATTACGGATATTACTGAAACGAGCACTTTTCTGGAGTTTCCTGACTTTTTTAGGCGGGCTTTTTCTAACCTACTCCTTCACGACAACAAAATCGGTTCGCTTCCCGTGTTGGATGGAAATAAATTGGTGGGAATTATCACGGAGACGGACATCCTGGAGCTCTTCGTGGACGTGGTGGGACTCAACGTGAAGGGCACCCGGTTTACCATGCTCCTGGAAGATGAACCTGGGAAACTCTTCGGCGTCCTCAAGGTCTTCAAGGACCGTAACATCAACATCATCAGCGTCATCTCCCCTACCCTTACATTCGAGGGGAAAAGAATGGTAGTCATACAGATCAAAACCCATGAGTACGAGGATATTGTAAAAGAGCTCGAGAAGGCCGGCTATGAAATCATGAACGTAACCAAATGGCCTTCCCTGTAATGCTTCTCGATGCTACGTTCAAAGATCGCATAATTAAGGATAGCGTGTAATCGATGGTAGCTCTTCCCCCTCTGGAGCGTCCTGCCCATCATAGGAAGTACTTTTGTAATGGTTCGTTCTGTGATACATTATGTGCGTAGCAACGTAGTGATGTCTATCCATCTCTTTTTTTCAGGTGATCCTCCAGTTTACGTTAAGTGATGAATTTCCATGGGGGACAACGGGATGAAATACTACAAGATTGGGCAGTTGGCCAACCTCGTTGGGGTCAGCCCCCGAACGATTCGATACTATGAGGAGATAGGCCTCCTCAATTCCATTAAACGGATGGAAGGAGGGAAAAGGGTCTACACGGATCAGGACTGTCAGAGGCTTCAGTTTATTAAGAGGCTCAAGCACCTGGGATTGACCCTGGCCGAGATGCAAGAGTTGGAGGACATCTACCGGATTCACCGGACCAATAAGAAAGTACTGCCGAGACTGTTGGAATTGCTGGATGGCCATGTGGAGAAGATCGAGGAAAGGGTCCAAAACCTGGAAAAGTTAAAATCAGAAATCCTGACCTATCACCAAAGGATCAGTGCAAAACTCGATGAACAGACCTAATGGATTTTCAGCTCACGAGAAGGACCACCATGACAATCAAAACAATCGGCGTCGTTGGCGCGGGACAGATGGGAAGCGGCATCGCACAGATCTCTGCTACTTCCAATTTCCATGTGATTATGAGCGATATCAGTGAAGCATTGGTGGAAAGAGGAATATCCCGCATCTCTACATCCCTCGATCGGATGGTTCAAAAGGATAAGATTACCCCCTCCCAAAAAAAGGATGCTATGGCCAGAATCGAGGGTACTGTCGACATGGGGACAATGAGAGGGGCAGATTTCATCATCGAGGCCGCCACGGAAAATGAGGGATTAAAATTGGGCATATTCGGGGAATTGGATGGCATCTGTCGCAAAGGGATCATCCTGTCCAGCAACACCTCCTCCGTCTCCATCACCAAGATCGCCTCGGCCACGACACGCCCGGGAAAAGTGATTGGCATGCACTTCATGAACCCGGTCCCGGCCATGAAACTCGTTGAGATCATCAAGGGCCTTGCCACATCGGACGAAACCTTTCGCACAACGAAGGCCCTCGCCGAAAAGCTGGGGAAAACCTATGTTGAGGCCAATGATTTCCCCGGTTTCATATCGAATCGCATCCTCATACCCATGATCAATGAGGCCATCTATGCCTTATACGAAGGTGTGGGAGACCCCGATGCCATCGATACGGTGATGAAATTGGGAATGAACCACCCCATGGGTCCCTTGGCCTTGGCGGACCTTATTGGCCTGGATACCGTCTTGGCCATATTGGAGGTACTTCAGGAAGGCCTGGGGGACCCCAAATATCGCCCCTGTCCCCTTCTCAAGAAATACGTCGATGCGGGATATCTCGGGAGAAAAACAGGAAGAGGCTTCTTTGCTTATGAATAAATATAGAAATTCTAAATTCGAAGCACAAAATCATAACGTGTTGCAGTGCTGCGGTGCTGCAGTCATGCGGTAGGACCCTACGCATTCTAGCAAGTGGCGAAGAGCGACCTTTTCAGAGTTCTCAAAGATACATCGTGAGGAGAACCCCATGGATTTCAATCTGACCACTGAACAGGAAATGATCCGGGACATGGTCAGGGATTTTGCCGAAAAAAATATCAAGCCCATTGCCGCTCAATACGATGAGGAGAAACGGTTCCCCTTCGAAAACCTGAAGAAGATGGCTCAATTGGGTTTGATGGGGATGAATATCCCCATCGAATACGGTGGTTCAGAAGTCGGGGTTGTTGCCTATAGCCTCGCGATAACGGAAACAGGAAAGGCCTGTGCCTCCCATGCCGTGACGACTGCCGTAACCAATATGGTGGCTGAAGTGATCTATGAGTTCGGAACGGAGGAGATGAAGGGAAAACATATTCCCAAACTGTGCAACGGGGAATATCCCGCCGGTTCCTTTGCCATCACCGAACCCCATACGGGATCCGATGCTGCAAACATTAAAACCACAGCCGTTTTGGATGGAATCCACTATGTCCTCAATGGAACCAAAACCATGATTACCAGCGGAGAATATGCCGGCGTTACGGTAACATGGGCTGTAACGGACAAAAGCGCTAAAAAGGGAAAAGGGATCAGTGCCTTCGTCATTGAAAAGGGAACCCCAGGGTTCGTCATTGGAAGGGCTGAAGAAAAGATGGGACATAGAGCTTCTTCCCTGAATGAACTCATCTTCGATAACTGCCGAATACCCAAGGAGTGCCTCTTGGGCCAAGAAGGAGAAGGGTTCAAGATTGCCATGATGGAGCTCGACGGCGGACGCATCGGCATCGGCTCCCTCGCCGTGGGAATCGGTTTCGGC
>JAUWDQ010000296.1 GCA_030608745.1 Pseudomonadota bacterium
TCTCAGCTCTTTGCGTCGGTTGATCAGGTGGGCCGTTAACTCAGTCGGTAGAGTATCTGCCTTTTAAGCAGAGAGTCGCTGGTTCGAATCCAGCACGGCCCACCATAGAATGCAGTGGTAAAGCCGGGGCAAGCTTTTCTAGCTTTAAGATATTAGCGTGGTGGTTGTCATTGAAGTGAGCTTGTCCTGAACGAAGTGAAGGAAGTCCAGTACGGCCCACCACACATTTCCCGGAAGGGAACGCAAAATGAGCCGAATGGTAAATCCATCCGGCTCATTTGTATTGATCCCAGGGGGCCACTAGGTTACTGTTTTTTGGCCAACATCCTTGCCATGATATCAACTAATACGTCCTTTCCTACCTCCCACGATGCCTTGAGAGCCTTCATGATCCTTTCTTTGGACCTGTCGGGATTATCTAACTCGGCACGCAACCCGTGAAGCACTTTCTTAGTCTTCGGGTCTTCCTCCAGGGATATGTAGTGATAGAGCAAAGAAGAGACGTATCGGACAACCTCCTCCACGGATTGGGTTTGCGGCAATGGCTCGCTCTCTCCGTGAGAGCTCCTCATGACCTCCTCAAGGGGTGGCTTGCTCTCCTCACGAGAACTCTTTATGACCTCCTCAAGCGATGGCTCCCCCGCTTCATATGATGTCTCCAAGACCTCTTCCGGGGCGGTCAAATCCTCCTTTGGCATCGGTCCAGCCACCGGGTCTTCCGATAGCGTCTTCTCCAATATGGCCCTTTCGAAGAAGGCTTCATCCGATTCCGATTCTTGAGACAGAGATTTTTCCGCGGGCGGCTCTTTAGGGGGGGCTTTCGCTTTCGGTTTGGGAGGCCTCAAGCGCCTCAGTGCCTCAATTCCGTCTTCCAAGATCGTCTTTGCCCTGTCCAAATCGTGCCCGAAAGAACCCATATCCCCATATGAGGTCCCGGAGCCCCCCGTGGCGCTAAATCGGGGTTCTTGAAATGTCAACGTTTCGAATCTCCGGACGTAATCAGAGCCCTCGCTGAAGATGCTTTCCAGGTGAGATAATGTCGTTTTCTTCCAGGTGGTAAATCGAGAGTCCCAATGATTGAGGTTTCTGAGGTCCCTGATGATCCCTAACTGTTCTTCCAGGAGTTTAATCTGGTCATCAATTTCCATGGTTGATCTCTGCTCCGACAGCTCTCGAACTTACTTTAAATGAAAAAGTCCGATACTACCTATATTAATAGCGCAAATTCGCCTCCAAGACAAACATTTTTATCCTGCTGGGAAACTGGACGCATGCAAGGTCGAAAGTTTTCCTGTCCATTCAGCGATTGACTTCGGCGTTATTTCTTGGTTTAATTGTCATGCCATGCTCCTTGCATAGGGTCCGCTCGTCTGGATATACTTTAGACTATAAGGTTTTCATGCATAACGTCCCCATCGTCTAGCCTGGCCAAGGACACCGGCCTTTCACGCCGGCAGCACCGGTTCAAATCCGGTTGGGGACACCATTTTTTTTTTGGGGGGTCAGCTCAAAGGCTGACTCCTCGATCCTTTTGGTGTTAGGGCATGGCGTTTACCATGCCGTAAGCCCTAAACACTTCAGCCTTTATCTGCTGAGTTTTGCTGTCGGTTCAATCGAAGATTCTGGCAATCTCAAATGTTCGGCCGAATGCTAAGGCTCGCCTTAATAGCTCTACCGTTACATTTGCGGAGCTAAAGGTACAACCAAATTAATTACTTCCAATTCAGGCGTAATAATGAAAGAGAAATCAGAAGCGAGGGGAACTATGCAGATGCAGGAACTTTGGGGATATATGGGTAAAATCCTACGTGTTGACTTAACCAACGCCTCTATTGAGGAAGAACCACTGGAGCCCGAGATGGCGGAGAGATACCTGGGAGGTTCAGGTTTCGGGGCAGAATACCTTTACCGCGAGGTGCCACCCGGAGTGGAATGGGACGACCCGGGAAACCGCATCATCATGGCCTCGGGACCGCTGGGCGGCACCACCCTTTCGGGCACCGGGACATTCTCTTTGGTTACCAAGGGCCCCATGACCAACCTGATTGTCACCTCGCAGGCCAACGGCTTTTGGGGCGCCTTCATCAAGTTTGCAGGTTACGATGCGGTGATTATCCAGGGGCAGTCCCCCCGATGGGTCTACCTCCACATCAGTGATGGGAAGGTAGAGTTGCGGGATGCATCATCCATCCTGGGAAAGGATACATGGGAGATGGAGGATGCCATCCGGGAGGACCTCGGAGCTACCAAGATGATGAGCGTTTATGGTATTGGACCCGCGGGCGAGAATCAGGTTCGCTTTGCGGTTGTGGCAGGTGATAAAGGCCACATTTGTTCGAAGAATGGCTGCGGATGTGTCATGGGATCTAAACGCCTCAAGGCCATCGCGATCACCCGTGGGCGACAATCCGTTCCCGTCCATCACAAGGAGCTTCTTCGGGAAAAGGCAAAGGCATTGAATCACGAGGCTAAAACAATAAAAGGAGGAATGCTTTATAAGTGGGGGACCGGGGGGGCATTCTCCGCCCATGCCCTGGCTGGCAGTCTTCCTATCCGCAACTACACAACGAGCGTCTTCCCCGAACACGAGAAGATGAACGCCGAGTATATCCGGACCCACTTCGAGCATCGCAACAAACCATGCTGGGCCTGTCGTCTGTTGCACACGAAATTCATGAAGGTTACCGAGGGGCCTTACGCGGGCTAT
>JAUWDQ010000232.1 GCA_030608745.1 Pseudomonadota bacterium
AGGGCAACCGTGCATCCTTCATCGGATCGGGAACTTTCATCTTGAGGAGCTTTTTCTTATCATCAAGGATGTGTTTGGTAACATAAGCAAGGTCATTCTCGGGCATTTCGACCGCACTCCCGCAGGCCTCGGTCTCCATCACCAGGTCCGCCATCATGGTAACCACATCCCCTTGAAAGCGCTCATAGGATGCAATGACCGCTTTGGCGAACTTCCTGGGATCAGTGAGATATTCCCTAATGGTTATCCCAGCCACCTTGGCATTGATAAGGCTGGTGATGGGATAGACGGGAACCCTGTCCGTAAAGGATCTCGAGTAAGCTGCCCTGACGTGATCTCTTCCGATGTATTTCATGGTAATCTCCCCTTGCTCTATTGTATGCAACCCAATTTTTCGATTTCAACAAGCTCTATCCCTTCCCTATCAACTCCTTGGCCTTCTCCACGGCAACAGCGGCGTCTTTGCCGAAGCCATCGGCGTTAATTTCGTCGGCGAATCGTTGAGTGACAAGGGCCCCGCCGATCATCGTCTTAACCGTTAATTCCGCTGACTTCAAGGCCTCTATGGTGGTTTTCATTTGAGGCATGGTGGTAGTCAAAAGGGCGGATATCCCAACGATGTCGGCTTTCTTCTCCCTGACCGTTTCCACAAATTTTTCGCTGGGGGTATCCGTGCCCAAATCGATCACCTCAAATCCCGCCCCTTCCAACATCATCCCCACAAGATTCTTGCCGATATCGTGCTGGTCCCCCTTAACCGTGCCGAGCACAACCTTGCCAATGAATTCTATCCCCGTATCGGTCAGAATGGGCCGTAAGAGGGCCATCCCCGCTTTCATGGCCCGGGCAGCGAGCAGGACTGCGGGGACGAAACACTCGTTCCTCTTAAATCGCTCCCCTATTACGCTCATCCCCGCTATGAGACCTCCATTGAGAATGTCTTGGGCTAACCGCCCCTTGTCCAAGGCCTCCTGTGTAAGCCGCTCCACTTCCTTGAAATTTCCCTCCTGCACCATTAAGGAAATCTCCTCTAGGCCTGCCATAACGAGCCCCTCCTCTCGCCTTCAATCGAATTTGCCCTGCCTGAATGCCGCTAGGTAGTTCATACAGAACTTATCCCTCCCTAACAAGATTATTGTGGTAATTAAATTGGCCATAATGCGCCTATCACAGGGATCCAGGATGGCCGCGTCCAAACCCTTGGTCATGGCCATAACAAGGAACATCTGGTTCACCTGCTTCCGTTTGGGAAGGCCATAGGAGACGTTACTCAGGCCGCAGATGGTATGGACCCCCGGGAAGCCTTCCATAATCGCCTCAATGGCCTCCAATACTGCCATCCCATATCGGGTATCCGTGCTGACCGGGGTAACTACGGGGTCAATGTAGATATCCCCTATGGGAACTCCATCACTGGTGAGCCTGCGGATAAGGCCCGAGGCGATCCGAATCCTGTCTTCCGCGGAATCGGGCATTCCCCTGTCATCCATGCAGAGCCCAACCACGTTAGGCTTATGCTCCTGGATTAAGGGAATCAGCTTGGCGTATCGTTCCTTCTCCGCGGTAATGGAGTTGATCATCGCCTTCCCTTTACAGAGGGGGAGAACCTCCGCAACGGCAACGGTATTCGGGCTGTCGATGCATATGGGGACGGCTACCGAATCCTGAATTATTTGGACCGCCCACTTGAGGGATTCGACCTCTTCATCCATCAACGTGGCGGTGTTGACATCGATCACATGAGCTCCAGCATCAACCTGATCCTTTGCCTCTTTCGTAATCAATTCGGCATTCCTCCCTCTGACGGCCGGCTCAATACCCTTCCTGCTTGAATTGATCCTCTCTCCTACAACCAGCATGCTCTTCCTCCTTTGACCACCAAGATTCTCAGCATGAAATTACCCGTGATTTCTAGAACTTCCCTGATACCTGAATTTGAACCATTAAGTCCCTTATTTCCCCTTAACGTGTATTGTCGGATTTAAAATCACCTCGCCGGTGATGGAGTTGGTGACCAGGCAGTTCTTTTTGCTCATTTCTAATACTCGCTCGGCCCAATCTTCTTCTTCATCATTTCCAATAGTCAGTTCAGGGTAAAGATCTATCCTGGTAAATCGAAATCCCTTCGCCTCCAATGCTTCGACGGTCCCCTTAGCTCTACAGGTGAAATCCTCATAATTCAACCGTGCCCCCTCTGCAACGGCGAAAAAAGCGGTCATATAGCAGGTACAGGCCGAAGCAACGAAGAGCTCTCCCGGGGCTAAAAACCCCTCTGGCCCACCAAATTCGAGGGGAGTGGAGACTTCAAGGTCAAGCTTTCCCTTGACCACGAGCCTCATCCTTTTCCCCTCGGTCCATCTCGCCCTCGCTTCATAATGATACGTATCCTTTCCCATTTCACTCCCTCACCTTGTCCATTCCTCTCTGAATATACCATGAGCCCCATATACTGTTTGCTTTGGCAGGAACTATGGAGAATATTGAAACGGCGGTTCATCGTTTTTCCTCAAAAACCTTCCACAGACCTTGCCGAGTGTGATCGCCGCTTGAAGGTCACGGCATCACGGAAGCCTTTTCATCTGTTGAACCGCCTCTTCTAGTGATGTACTCTCAGTGAGATGGACGTCTACCTCCGCATCCGAAAAGACGTAGCTTGGACCCTTTCCCTTAAAATCCCTCCTGGTGAGCACGGTATCGCCTCCCTGTTGAATGAGCCATTCGCTCACCTTAATGCCCTTTCCCTTCTCTTCCTGGAGAAAGGGGTTATGCAGGAATTTCTCCTCCGAGATGGTCCCGTCGCTCTCCCTTAGGGTGACCAAATAGAAATACGGGGCATCACCAAAATGATCGGATATGGTCCTTTTGTCATCAGCCAATGGGATAACACACGTTCTCGTTTCCCTTTTCTGGGGCTCGTAATGGATGAGGATATGGTCCACGTTGGATACCCTCTTTTTAATTTCTCCCTCGATTCTCCTGCTGATGGCATGGGCACGGGCCAAATCATGCACCTTGAGGACGATATCGGCCTCGATAAATTTGAAACGACCCGAGTTCCTTCCCCAAAGGGCGTTGATTTTACCGACTTTGTGGTCCTCGAGTATGATGCTCTTCACCCGATCCAAGGTCTCGAAATCGACAGAGGCGTCCAAGAGCACCCGAATGGCATCGAGAAAGATGACCAATCCCGCCTTCCCAATGAAGAATACCATAACCAACGCCGCCACCCTATCCAGGGGAAGGCGAAACAGCCCTCCCAGGAGACCGAAAAAGATCACCCCAGAAGAGAGCATATCCGTCTTGATGTGTTGTGCGTCGGCGATAAGGCTCGGAGATCCTATCTTACTTCCCCGGCGCAATTCATATCGCGAAAAGGTAAAGGCGATGAGGATGGTCAGTACAACCCCTGCCAGGGCTACTGGCAGGCGGCCGATATTCAGGCCCTGTTCTCCTGAAAAGACGCTGACGGCGATTTCATAACCGGCGAAGAAGATAAACAGCGATGAGACGAGGGAGACGAGATTTTCAACCTTATAGAGGCCATAGGGGAATATTTTCGATTTCCTCTTGGAGATTTTGATTCCCACCAGAACGGTTGCTGAGGAAACGAGGTCGGAAAGAGAGTGGATGGCATCGGCCACCAGGGCAATGGAGCCCGAAAAAACCGCCAAACTAAACTTTATCCCTACCAGGAGGATGTTGATCCCTATGGAGTAGAATCCAATGCGTTCGCTTTCTTCCACGGATCGGATTACGAGCTTTCTGCCACCATAACTGATGACCAAAGCGGCATCCTCATCTGGTGAATGGGACGAAAACTAGAACTACTTGCTCAAATGTATCCCATCATTTTGGCTATCTTCTCGTAGCTCTCGCGCAGGGGGTATTCTGGCAACACTGTATATGCCTTCGGTAATTGAGAACCAGACGAATTGACATATCTGAGCCCCGCCATCAAATCTTCCAACCTCCCCCTCGGGACCGTAAAGATGATTTCATCGTCTCCGGCCATTCCCGATAGTGGTCGCCACGACAGGGTATGGCAACCTGACATTTCCCACTTTGCACAGCGGGCACCACCCCGTAAACACACGCAGCATGGCTACACAGGGCACACTTAAGATTATATCCTTCTTTGTATTCCCTCGCCAAGAGGAGCAGGCTTAGTTGAGTTGAATCA
>JAUWDQ010000051.1 GCA_030608745.1 Pseudomonadota bacterium
AATTAGATTAGGATCGGATCTTAATGATTTTGCTATTATTGATTTTAACTCGAGGATATTTGCGAATTTAATCGGTATCGGCACACAGATATTATATTTCATAATAAACTAATAAAAAATTGGTAAAAAAATTGATTTAAATTCCTATTATTTTTCTAATATCATCCTTAGTATCTACAGAACCCTCCCTCTCATTCCCTCGGTCACCGGGGGATTATGTCGGACCATCCAAATGCCATGAAGTGAACCCCTTGCACCATCGGGCCCATCTCATTAACAAGACTGCTCCGGCACCTCAATCGCCCTTTCCTCGTGTTTGCTTCGGCACACGACCTATCTCGTCTTCTATCGCCTGCAGCACACTTTTCCAAGCTACGTGGTCATGGAGCGGGTGGCCCTAACCACTCTCAGAGAACGAGGTTAGGGTCAGGCGTTAAATTATCACTTCTTGATGAACCCTGTTTGGGCGCGGCAGAGGACTCAACAATGATGGGGGCCCCCTATGTATGTCTGGTTTCACTTGTACATGCAAATATAAGATGTCGGCTTTTTGACCTTTAAACCGAACGTCGAATTATTCGGAATCATGACGGTTTCTCCCGCCTTCGCCTTTTTCCAATTCGCCCCCGGGGGATGGATTTCGAATCCTCCTATCGTCACAGTGATGTGTTCCTCTTTTTCGGTGGTAAAGGAGTACTCACCGGGCAACATGACCCCAACCGTATACTGCGTACCATCGAGTTCAAACCCCAGACTCTTGACCTTACCTTCCAAATATTCATTCACTTTGATCATGGCCCTTTCCCCTTTCCGTCCTGATGGTTGAAATCCCACTTGTCTATGCACTACAGGAGACAATCGACACAATTACTGGATGGATTGTGGAAGACGACTTTGGAAGAGATCTCTAAGGGACACAGTGAAAAAGGACTTCCGCCAAGAAGTCCCACCTCTCGCACCTGCCTAAAATAACTGGAGCCCCCGGACGGATTTGAACCGCCAACCGTCTGATTACAAATCAGGCGCTCTACCATTGAGCTACGGAGGCTCACAACAAAGTATATCACCATGGGGGAGAAAAGCAAACCCCATTGCTTCGGGGTTTATTACCCCCTCAACAGGTTGAGGTTAAGAGGTCGGAGAATGAGAGATTGTGCTCGGGGACAACGGAGTACTGCCATGGACACGGGGGGATACAACGAACTCCCTTCCAAGCCTTTTACAAAAGAGGGGACGGAATGGTGCATGGGGGTACACTAACCCCCATAATATGAAAGTTTTGCATAATACATGACATTTTTTGTCACATTTCCCCAGCCCCCTCTCCCGATGGAACCTCCATACCTTTGACTTGCAAATCGGACGACAATGTAGTAAGTATTCAATACTTCTTAGGCGGAAATCGAGTACCTGATCGAGAAACTGCTTGAAATTATGGCCACATAACGGAGGGGAGGAAGATGTTTGGGCTCGGACTACCCGAGATGATCGTCATCGGGATTATCATCTTGTTAATCTTCGGCGCGAAAAGGCTTCCGGAGATCGGAAAGGGCCTGGGGAAAACGGCAAAGGAAATCAAGGGGATATCCAGGGATATGAAGGAGGCCGAAGAGAAAAAGCAGAAGCAAGGAGATGAAGCGACCCAACCCCCTGAGAAGGACGAGGGGAAAGGAACCCTGCTCGATGACATCGAACCCGTGGTGAAAGATATAAGGGAGATCAAGGAGAAGGCCGATAAGCTCAGAAAGTGGGGCCGATTGCTAAGGTGAGCCCCTATCGATTCTTCTTGACGACCTTTGCCATGTATTCCGCGCCCCGCTCGATGGCATACTCAACGGTATCATCCGATCCCGAGGAGCTCGCATTGACGTCCTGGTTCAAAACCACGGTACCCTTTTCACCATCTATGAACTTGCACGTGAATTGAACTGAAGCACTCCCCAGGTGTCCCCCCACTCCGGGAATGAAGCTCCTTCCAACTCGCCTCCCGGCCGAAGGCGGAGCGTAGGAAAGGATCTCCGCGTCGAGAACCACCACCCCGGCCTTCGAGGAGGGCATTTTCGTCGTTATCTTCTTAAACCATTTGTACTTGGCATTATAGCGCTGCATTTGTCTCAGTATTGCATCCTTGAGGTTGGGCGCATACCTCTCCGGTATCCCGGCATCGGGTTTGACGGTCACACTACTGACCACGAGGGTGTCGTAGCCCTTGAGGCGTTTCTTTGCCAACGCCTGTCCATAACAGCAAAATACAGCTATAACCGTCATGAAAACTATAAGACGTCCAAACCGATTTACCATGAGAAATACCTCCTTGACTTGATAGTGAAATCGGGCCTTCCCCATCATTTCCCAAGGGAAAGATTAAACAAATATTAAGCCAAATCCTCAGCCCTGTCAATGATTTTTTGGGCCGATACGCTGAAGGAGGAGATCACTCTACAACCCGACACAACACGCCTCGATGGTCCCCCCTATTCCAGTTCATCGCCTAATCGTTCACCAGGTCCGCCTTGAAAGCCACGGAATCACTGTGCTACTATTCGGCTACAGGGGCTTTTCAGGGATGCTAGTTCGCCCCCATCTCAGGGGCATGAGGGATTGCGCCGCCCCGAGAAAACTGTTGGCGGATTGCACCATTCCGAGGAGAGGGCTGAGGGTTTATCGTTATGAAAACGCTACCTTCTTATAAGGGCTGCTTTGTTTGTGGCAAGGAAAACAGACACGGACTCCGCCTCCAATTCTTCGCCGACCAATATGTGGTGAGGGGGACTTTCAAGGCTCAGGATTTCCTCTGTGGGTACCCCGGAATAGTCCATGGCGGCATCCTGGCCTCAGTAGCCGATGAAGTGATGTGGTGGGCCGCAAGTTGGAAAAAGGCCTCCTCCTGTGTCACGGTGGAGCTAAACGTCAAATACCTCAAGCCTGCTTCCACCGGCCAGGAGTACGAGTTGATCGCCAAGGTGATCGGGGAAAAGAGAAGGATCGTGGAGGTCGAGGGGGAGGTAAGGGACAGAGGAGGAGGGATCTATGCCGCTGCTTGGGGAAAGTATCTCATCTTCTCCGGTGAAAAAAATCAGGAGACCATTCCGCTCCTGGATTTCAAGGGTTGTAGCGAGGAGGTGAGGGGAAGATACGTGAAGGACCCCTGATCCCCTCGATCCACCGCACATCTTCTCCTTCAACCTGCTTGCTCAGAGATTTACAAAAAGGATGTTTTCCCGTCTCAGGCAGGGTTGGCAGAAGACCCTTCAGGTGCGGGCTCGGCGGAACTTTGCCGTTTTCCACGTCTAAACCCCAGATACAGGAGTGAAATTGCTGGCATTAATAGTGTAATGATGGGTACCAGGAAAAAAATGAAGGCGTGGCCCCGGACCACCAATAGTATGATAGTAATGGGTCCCAACCAGAATGCAAAGGCATGGATCCAGAAGGAACGGCCCAATTTTCTTGCGATCCTACCCCATAACCAACCACACAGTAAGAAGAAACCCCCGTAGTATGAAATCCCGATGATACGGTCAAGGGTTTCGTTACCCACGCGGATCCCTAAACCCAACAGGATAATGGAGATGATCGCCAACACAATGGCCCAAAAGGTGAGGACAAAGGCCCAAAAGGAGTACCCCAGCTTGTAACCCACTCTCCCCCAGGCCCAACTGAGGAAGAACAGCCATCCACCGAAAAATACGATCGATATGATCACCTCAACGGTCTCTCCCATTGCCGCCCCCCCTCGGGCTCTAACGCTTCCCTGTGAAGCAATCGGGCCTCTCTCTCATTACCATAATTGGTATTGGGAGACAATCCTTTTCTCGGGATTCGTGAGTTACCTGCGTGTTCCCTTCCCCCATTCGCTTCCATGCTTCCGACCGAATTTGGGTGCTGCGGTTTAAAGGATCCAATTACGCTCAGGGACAATGGTGTTCTCCACAAACTCAGCCAACCTGCAACTCTTTTTGGATTTCCTTACCTCCTGTGTTTTTGATACACTATGGCCATGAAAGTTTTCGATCAATGGCTTAAAAGACTGAACGGGAACTTCAAAGGAGGCCCCAATGGAAAAGAAGGTATTCGATGCTCTCTTCAAAAGGGTGGACTGGGAGCCTTTTGCTCAACTTATGGGATTGAAGCTCAAGAAGGTCGATAAGGGGTATTCCCTTGTGGAAATGACCACTCGGGAGGAGATGAAAAATATCTTGGGAAGTACCCACGGTGGGGCCATTTTCTCCCTCATCGACGAAGCCTTCGAAACAGCTTCCAATTCCCACGGAACCATTGCCGTCGCGCTCAACATGAATGTCACCTTTATCGCTCCTCCATCCCCAGGTGCGGTTTTACAAGCCGAGGCAAAGGAGATCAACCTCACTTCACGGACGGCCACCTACCTCATCAACGTCACCGAAGGAGGGGATCGACTCATCGCCACCTGCCAGGCATTGGTCTACCGCAAAAAGGAGATGTTGCCCTTTCTTGAGGAGTAGTCCGCTACGGGTAAAAAGGGAAGGGTATGAGGTCGGGGTAATTGAGGTAATGATCTCCTGGCCAATGGCCATTGCCCCTCACTTATTCCTCAAGGCCTCATAGGCCCTCTGAATGGCTACCAGCTTCCTGTGGGCCATTTCCTGAAATTCCTTCCCCAGATGGGTCACCTTATCGGGGGTGATATTTGGCTACTGCCTTTCGGTACGCCGCCTTGATCTCATCGGGAGAGGCACCCGATTCTACCCCGAGGATTTTAAAGGGATTCTCTTCCTCATGGTCGCTGAAAGCTTCTCTGTCCCGCTTCTCTCCGTACCGGCCCTCCCCTTGACCAGGTGATGGCCTCTTATATGCCCTGAACCTCCGGTAGAAATCGCCGAGGGTCTCTCCCGATCGCCTGGCCCTTAGGAACCAGATAAGGGCCCCGATCAACACGAGGTCATCCACCCACCCCGGACCTACGAAAAAATCGGGAAGCAAGTCAAAGGGGCTCAGCATATACAGCAGAACAAAAATCAGCGGCAAAGCCCACCGCAGCCAAACCTTCATGTTTTACGTGTCTTCCTTTTCGATGCGGGTCCAAAGGGGCCCAAAGACCTTGATTCTAATGGATGAGCTTCCTCTTGATAAACCGTTTTATCCGGTGGTAGAAATAATCCACCTTGCACATGAGGGTCTTCTGTTTTCCCGCGATCCTCGACAACTCCTTCCTCTTTACCCTGTCGCTGAAAAGGCTCAATTCCCCGTTAGGCTCGACGAGTTTTGTAAGCCCCCCTTTGGCCTCCGCCTCCAAAACCCGAATCTGTATGCCTTCCGAGGAGAAGATTTCCTCCATCTTTCTCTCCATCGAATCAATCCATACCGAGATCCCCACTATGATGAGGATAAGGATTATGATGAAAGTAGATCTCTTCATGAATTTCCTTCGCAATCCTCACGGTAGAGGCACATATCCCCTTCTATAGCAGTTTTTTTACGGGTAGTCAATCGGGGGGCCAGTCTGAGTTTCGTCAGAATGGACTGCTGTGGGAAGACGCTCCATGTTCAAAAGCGAGACATCGCGGGAAAAGCTGTGAAAAAATTACATACCAAACACGTGCCAACCTTTTTCCAATAAACCCATAGATTTGTAAGAGGTTGAAATAACATGAGAATTTAAAAACAACCGGAATGCCAATATTTGGCATGAAATTTGTATGTCTAATAAACAAACTCATTTGCATAGGAGGGGTGGGGATGAAAGATAGTTTAATGACAGTCAGGTTACTGAAGTGTAAAGACGGCCACAAAACCATAGCCCTCACGAGCTATAACCCAAATATCTGCGAGGCCGACGTCGAATTCTTTGTCCATAGCAATGGACACATGACCCGCCACAGAAAGTGTGGAAGCGAGCTCATAGTGAACAAAATAGTGAAAGGAAACGGCTGGGTCAACCATTGGGATTTCTGAGTTTCACCGCCTTGTGAAGGCATTTCCTTCAAACCCATAAGACCTCTATTCAACAGGATATTTACCGCAAATCGATATTGATTTGCCCTTCGGCAAGATCCGCGCCATTTTGAACGCCGCGCTTACCCTTTCTTCGGCGTTTGGCCCTCACCTCTGTGTGCTGCTTGGAATGACGGTTGCTCTTTCTTGTTCGAAAAGGAATTGGAACCCATAAAGTGATGCTTACCGTCGGCCACTTCCCCCATCATCGCCGATGGCTGCCATCAAGGAAAATCACAAGCCAATGCTATATGTTGCGTCTTAAAAAGTTGCGGATAATTCAAACGAGGATTAAATCCTAAATTCGAAGCACTAAATCCTAAACAAATTCTAATTTCCAAATTTCAAATTCAAAATCGTTTAGTTCCTTAGGATTTTGGTCATTTGAATTTGTTTAGAGTTCAGAAATTAGTATTTGGAATTTACCTGTATCCTTTCCTATTCGCAAATATTTATGTCGTCGCAAATAAAAAAGAAGTGACCTCTTGAAAATAAGTAACCGGGATGGTATAAGCGTATCGGCTCATGATATCTTCGGCTATTGGAGGCACACATGGTCTATTTCCTCTCCCACAGGGCGCATAAGGACTACCCTTGGTTACAGGTGAAAAAAGGACAGCAAATCTGTAAAGTCGTCGCCGATAGCCTCGCCGACTTGCTGGAGTGGGGAAGGGAGTTCGGCCTCAACAGGCCCCACATGAGCCGCTCGGGAATTCCCCATTTTGATCTTTGGGGTAGCCGTTTAGCCCTCCTCGATGTGCAGGGGGCCAAAGGGGATCACAAAAGGCTCTACCGCAGCCGTTTTCTGAGGAGGGAAAAGGAATAAACTCCCCCCCTCTTCCCCAGTACCTCGACATTACAGTCATCCATTACACGGTGGAAAAGCCCCACGCTGGGGAGGATCTTTCGTTCTTCCGTATTCCGATAGGGTTAAATAGGCACCGCTTGCCAAAACGATTCCGCCACCCAACACCAAGGTCCAGCTTATCATCTCATTGAAGAACAAAGTTCCCCAGAGCCCCGCATAAAATATTTCCGTCATGGAGACAATCCCGGCGGTCGCAACTCTGCAGTACTTTAACCCGTAAGTGATTAAAATCTGGCCAAGGAGCCCCGCCAGGCCGAAGGCAAGCACGTAGGGCATGTCCCTCAAGTGAGGCACTTGCAATGGGTTAACCACTCCGGGAATGCAGATTAGGACCAGGAACAGGCAAAAATAGAAGTAAATTACAAAGGGGTTCTCCTCTCTTCGAAGCACCCGGATGATCACTATCACGATACCCTGTAAGAATCCGGCCAATAAGGCGAAGATCAACGTCAGGGAGAGGGGTTGATATCGCGGATCGAGGATGGTATACACGCCAATAAAGGCGACGAAAACGGCTACTATCTCCCCGGCATTGAGTTTTTCCTTCAACAAAATCCAGGAGAAGATGGCGCCGAATATGGGGAATGTATAGAGCAGTGCCGTCGAAGTGGCAAGGGGAGCCCCTCCGATAATGGCCTTAAAGAGACAGACGCTGGCAAAACCGCCGAAAATCCCCCTCGCTGCCAGGAGTTTGAAATGTTTTCCCTTCAAGGGGAAAAGGTGAAATCGTGAAAGACCAAGGAGGACCAAAATTCCGAGAATACCCCTGACCATGTTGAAGAGAGACGCAGGATATGCTCCCTGGACCATCCTGGTAAAAAGACCCATGGCGCCGAAAAACAGGGCGGATAAGAAGATGGCCCCATAGCCCAGCACAGCGGCGTTTTTTGGATTCTTTAATCCTTGGATCATTCTTATGGAGTTCTTTCCTTTGGGTTGAGGACTTTTAAAATGTATCCACTTTTGCTTTGCATGACAACGAGATATCGATTCAAAGGGGAACGAACCACACTGTTCGGGAGGTACTAATGGCGATAGCGGGCACCCTTTCTGAAACTATTAGGAATACACCCCTGCTCAAGCTGAATCGGGTAACTCAGGGGATCAAGCCTCTCATTGCGGCTAAATGTGAATTTTTCAGCCCCAGTGGGAGCTTGAAAGACCGTATTCTGGTCCACATGGTGGAATCAGCCGAAAGAAATGGAAGATTACACCCCGGTATGATCATCATTGAAGGAAGTACGGGAAATACGGGCATTTCAACGGCCATGGTCGCCGCTGCCAAGGGATATCAATGTATCATCGTCATGCCCAAGGGTATGAGCCTAGAAAGGCGAAAGGCTATCCAGGCATATGGTGCCCAATTGATCCTCACCCCTGGGGGAGAAAGCGATGTCGATTTGGTCCTTAAAAAGGTGAAAGAATTGATGACCAATAATCCCGGCCGCTTCTGGGAGGTGGGCCAATTTTCCAATGAAGACAACTCAAAAGCCCACTATGAATCCACTGGCCCAGAGATTTGGGAGCAGGCTCAGGGGAGGATAGACATCTTTGTAGCCGCTGTTGGAAGTGGTGGAACCCTTACTGGAGCCGGAAGATACCTCAAGGAGAGGAATCCAAAGCTCAGAGTTTTCGCCGTGGAACCCCAGGAATGCCCTATTCTCTCCGAAAGGAGATGGGGGTCTCACCAGATTGAAGGTATCGGGGATGGATTTATCCCCCGGGTATTCGATGTAAGCATCCTCGATGGTGTGGTGATCACCACATCCCAGGAATCCATTGAGATGGCCAGGCGTTTGGCCAGGGAGGAAGGTCTCTTCGTCGGCATCTCGTCAGGCTGTAATGTTGCCGCCGCCATCAAGGTTGCCAGGAAATACCCCAAAGCAGAGCTCATTGCCACCATCCTCTGTGACCATGGGTTCCGTTATTTCTCCAGCGAACTCTGCGGGGTAGAGGCATCGGTTGAAGTACCCGAAAGGGATCACCCATTGGATGATCACACCACCCGTATGCTCGAAAGATATCAGGGAAAATGGGAAGTTATTCGATAGGGTTGAAAAGAGATAGCAATACGGGATGAGAATATGGATGAAACGGTGACTTTAGAAGATCGGTGTTCAAGCTCGACCCCATCCATCCCACTTGTCCTCATCCGAATCCCTGGGACCTCCACCCATATTCCGATACTTGGATTTCAGGTACATGAGGCGGAGCCATCTCCATATCCGGTAGTAGTTGAAATAGAGAAGGCCGAAGAGAATTCCCCCCAGGTGAGCCAGATGGGCGATGCCGGATCCCGTGCCCACCAGAGAAGACCAGAATGCGATGGCCCCAAACAGGAGGACAAAGTACTTGGCCTTAATGGGAACTATAAACCAAACATAGATGTATCGCTCCGGAAAAAACCAGGCATAGGCCAGCAGCAGTCCGTATATCCCTCCCGAGGCTCCCACAACGGGGATACGCAGCCCAGGTGTAAAGAGGACCGTGCAAATTCCCGCACCGATAGCCGTAATGAAGAAGTACTGGGTGAACCGGCTCGATCCCATGTACCGTTCGATTTCACTGCCGAAAATCCACAGGGCGAAAAGGTTAAAAAAGAGGTGCCAAAAACCTCCATGCAGGAAGATATAGGTCACCAACTGCCACACGAAGAACTTGTGCCAGAATAAGTGCGGAACCAATCCAAAGATCCCGTAGAATGCTCGCCAATAGGCGGTGTTTTCAACAACCTTCAGCAGGAGGAATCCCACCACGCAGACGATCATTAGGAATTTAACCCGTGGGGCCAATGACCCACCGATGGAAAACTGAGTTCTAGAGTAATACGGCATATGCAGCTTCCTTTCCTATATCGACTGATCCTTATTCCATCCCATGCATGTCTCTTTGTGGCCCACGATAAAGGCCGGATATTTCCACATGCCCTGTGCCAAAGAGATTTGAGGATCCCCATAGGCGACTGGACATCGATAACAGTGATCATAGGTGATGAGCACTTTGGTAATAACCTCGACATAAACCGGCTTCATCCCAATCTCCCGGTCTTTTTCTTTAACATACCATAATTCCTTGGGATTTTCACCCAACCGCTGCTTTGGGGTTCATCACTCCCTCAGCAGGTTGAGGTTAAGAGGTTAGAGGTTTAGTGAAAGTCCAGTTGTCACTTAAACCGCGCGTTCGATTAGGAAAATATTCTTTAAACAACCAAGGAAATTTGCGGGCGATTCCACAGTTTCCCATCGAAAACCCCCTCAAGTGATCAGCCTAAAATCGATCTGTTGCCTCTCCGGATCGGCCCGATCAACGATGATCCTCACCCGGTCCCCGATCCGAAAGATTCTTTTGGAGTGCTTCCCGACAAGGCGATATCCCTTTTCGTCATACAGAAAGTAATCATCAGGCAAACTCGCGATGTGCACCAACCCCTCGACGAAAAGCTCCTGGAGCTCCACGAAAAACCCGAAGGAGCTAACCCCACTGATAAAGCCGTCAAATTGCTGCCCCACCCTTTCCTCCATGAATTTTGCGCGATACCTCTTGAGAATCTCCCTCTCCGCCTCCATTGCCACCCTCTCTCGCTGGGAAAGATGTTGTGCCCCTTGGGAAAAATCCTCCATTGGGCATCGCTCTTCCTCGATCAATTTCCTCAGTTGACGATGTACAAGGAGGTCGGGGTACCTTCGTATGGGAGAGGTGAAGTGGGTATAGCAATGCAAAGCGAGCCCATAGTGAGAGAGGTTCTTGTCCGAATACTGGGCCTGTTTCATCGACCTCAACAAGACGGTATTGACCAGTCTTTCCTGGGGCTTTCCCCTTACCTCCTCCAACAGGCGTTGGAACTCCCGAGGGCCATGGGGGTCGCCTCATTTTTAGCCGGTAGCCTAAAAGGGCTGCGAATCGCCTGAAATCACGGATTTTATCGACATCGGGCTCCTCATGGATTCGGTACAAAAGGGGGAATCTGGCTTGGGTCAGTTTGACTGCAATGGCCTCATTTGCGGCGATCATAAACTCCTCGATGATCTGATGAGCGAAATTCCTCTCGGCCTTGATGATCTCCTGGGCTTCCCCTTGAAAGTTGAGGATAATCTCGGGCTCGGGCAAGTCGAAATCGAGGCTTCCCCTTTCCCGCCTCTTTCCCGCCAAGAGGGAGCAGAGCTTCCCCATTGCCTCCAGCGATGGAAGCAGCGCCTCATGCCTCCCCATTTCCTCCGTATCCCGGTCCACCAGGATTCTCCTCACGGCCGTGTAGGTGAGGCGGGCATCGCTTCGGATCACGCTTTTGAAGACTTCACAATCCGCTAAATTACCCTCCCTATCGAAACGCAGAGCCGCCGTCAGAGTCAGCCGATCCATGTGGGGGTGAAGACAGCAAATTCCATTGGAAAGCTTGGGGGGAAACATCGGGATAACCCGATCGGGGAAATAGACGCTCGTTCCCCTCCGGTAGGCCTCTTTATCCAAATGGGCTCCGGGCTTGACATAGTGGCCCACATCAGATATGGAAACCCAGAGGGTATACCCTCCATCCCTTTCCTCGATGGAGACGGCGTCGTCGAAATCCCTGGCGTTTTCCCCGTCTATCGTGACGGTCACCTTCCCCCTCAGATCCATCCGTCCAACCGTCTCTTCATCGCGTACCCTTTGGGGGATAGCCTCCGCCTCCCGGAGTACCGATGCCGGAAAACCATCGGGCAAATCGTATTCCCAAATCACGATCCGAGGAAGAACCTCCGGGTCCCCTGGATAACCCAAGATGTGAACAATCCTTCCCTCCGGGTTTCTCGCAATGGTCGGGTATTGGGTGATCTCGGCGACAACAATTTGATCTTCCTTGGCCTTCATGACATGCTTCTTGGGGATAACGACCTCAAGAAGGTACCGGTTGTCATCCGGAACCACCCGACCGAAACCGTCACCGGGTATGAATCTCCCCACAATCCTTTGAGTCCCTCTTTCCAGGACCCGGACAATCCGGCCCTCCCTCCCCTTTCCCCTTGGCTTCCTCAGGCGTTCTATTCGAACGGCGACCCGATCACCATGCATCGCCTCCCGAAGATCCCTGGGCTTAATAAAGATATCGGGTTGGTCCCTATCCTCCACGATGACGAAACCGTACCCATCGGGGTGACACTGGAGGCGGCCCACCACCACATTCATCCTCGAGGGCAGACCATACCTTCGCCCCTTGATCCTGATGATTTGACCTTCCGAGGTCATCTCATTCAGGAGGACCTTTAGCCCCCGTTTCTCCTCATGGGTGAGATCGAACCGTCGAACAAAATCTCGAATCACCAGCGGGTGGTTCTCCTTCTTCAACAATTCCAGAACCACCCTCTGATCAATCTCACGAGGCTCTGGTCGTCTTTTCCTGCTCAAAGGAATCCTCGAGAAAGGATATCGTGAAAGTTTACGCTATTTAACCACAGAATGGTTGGGAAAGGAAAGAAGTTTCACAAGTTTTGGAAATCTCCAGGGAACAAAAGTGCATACCTCTTTTCTCCCTCTCTACATTGAGCCACCTAAAGCAATAAGATCAGGCGGAAAATTAAGGACTTCCCTGAGGAATTCTGGCACGCTAGCGACTCCCCTTATTTGGGTTTCTACACGTATGCATTGGGAATCGGAGAATTGGAGTTGGAAAAAACGGTGAAACGGTCAAACCCACACGGGCTGTTGCCGAAATCTCCTGGAGCGAACATTAAAGAATTTTTGGTAACCATTCTTAGTGAAGCGGAACGGCCGCAAACCTAATGTTTGAGCCCAAAAGGCGAGTTTTAGGTTTGCAGTAAAGCGAACTTTAGAGTGGTCAAAAATTCTTTTCAGAGAGCGAAAGGGG
>JAUWDQ010000254.1 GCA_030608745.1 Pseudomonadota bacterium
CTGTTAAATTGAAGGCAGCCATATCAAGAGATATGGGGTATAGGAGCTGCTTGAAAACAGTAACATCAAACAAAGAAAATATTTAACAGGGTAAATCATTGCAGCGTACTTCTATGTACGCCTCATTCCTCAGGATTTGCGCGCCTTGCATCTGGATCTTTTTTCTTTGCCGTCTAATTTCGACTTTTTACGAAATCATCAAAAGAGGATTCACAGGAAATAAGTGTCGGCTGCGAGGTGACGAAGACGATGACATTCTCCTCCGCCGAAGATAAAGATGATGAAAAGGCCTTTATTGCCTTATGGGGAATTTCCGCGATCCACAATACGGCGCTTCTTGAGGACTCATCTTCAAGGGTTGGCTTCCACCAGGCCCCGGATGACATCCATATTCCTCTGATCTTCCACATCATCCTTTCGCGGGGTTTCCATGATGCCTGGCAGGTGAGTTAGAAGGGGATGGTTGACGATGTTCTTGAACCCATCAAGCCCGATATTCCCCTCTCCAATATGCCAGTGCCGGTCCACATGCCCCCCAAGGGGAGACCGGGTATCGTTGAGGTGGACCAGGTGAAGTTTTTCCAGGCCGATCTCCTCCTGAAATTCCGCCAAGGTTCTCTCAAGGCCTTTGAGCGTTGATAGATCATATCCCGCCCCAAAGGCGTGAGCGGTATCCAGACATACCCCCATCCTCTCCCTCTCATCAACCACGCGGATGATCTTGCGAAGCTGGGAAAACCTATGGCCTACTTCCGTGCCCTGCCCCGCCGTGGTTTCCAGGAGGAGCATCACCGAGTTCCTTACCTTTTGGAAGGCCTCATTGATTCCCTCGGCAATTCGGCGTATGGCCTCATCTTCAGGTAGGCGAACCCGATGTCCCACATGGATGATGAGGTAAGGTGCTCCAAGACTGGAAGCCCGGCTTAGGTCGGCTTGAAGGGCACCGAGGGATTTCCCATAGAGATCCGGGTCCTCGGAGGCCAGGTTGGGAAGGTAGGGCAAATGGACGAAGAGGGGAGAGATGGATGTACGGGAGAGCTCCTTTCGAAACCGGTCCACTTCTTGCTGGTTCAGAGGTGTATAGGCCCAGCCCCTGGGGTTTCGAGAGAAAAGCTGAATCGTCTCGCATCCCCTTCTCCTGGCCCGTTCCATAACCTTCGAGAAGCCGCCAGCAATGGATATGTGAAAACCAAATCGCATTTTTCCGTGTCCGTGGTCCGTGTCCGAAAGGGGATTACACGGAGCAGATTCGACAATCCCCGGAGAATTCCGGGCCGGCCTGGAGGGGCGTGTCCTTTGATAATCCAATGTACAGGACTTGAGGCTGCTTGCTGCCGTACCGGAAGATGGTTATCCCCTTGCACTTTATCTCGTAGGCCATGAGGTAGGCCTTCGCTACATCCTCTATGGTCGCCTCCTGGGGAAGGTTAATGGTCTTTGATACGGCGTTATCCGTATACTTCTGGAAGGCCGCCTGCATCTTGATGTGCCATTCGAGGGGAATGTCCAGGGCTGTGAGGAAGGTACGCTTCAGGTTCTCGGGCACCGAGGGAAAATCCTGGATGGATCCTTTCAGGGCGATACTTTCCATAAGCTCCCTATCGGCGATTCCCTCAGCTTCAGCCATGGATTGGAAGAGGGAGTTGACTTCCAACAGGCGGGTTCCTTCCAGGATTTCCCGGTAGAAGGAAATGGCGAACAGGGGTTCAATACTGCTGGATGTGCCCGCAATGATGCTCAGGGTTCCCGTAGGGGCAATGGTGATTATCGAGGCATTTCTCATCCTTTTGTACCCCTTCTTTTCCCAGAGGCTTCCCCTGAAATTGGGGAATGATCCCCGCTGGCGGGCCAGGACCTTGGATTTCTCTATAGCCTCCCTTTGGATAAATTGCATCACCCTTTCGGCCTTCTCCAGGGCCTCATCCGAGGCATAGGATATCCCGAGCTTTATCAACATTTCAGCGAATCCCATTACCCCTAGGCCGATCTTCCGATTGCCCTTGGTAATGGCATCTATTTCCGGTAATGGGAATTTGTTTATATCGATGATATTATCCAGAAAGTGAATTCCCAGGTGAATCGTTTTCTTCAGCTTCTCCCAATCGATGGTCTCATCCCTGATCATCTTGGATAGGTTGATTGAGCCCAGATTACAGGATTCATAGGGAAGCAGAGGCTGTTCTCCACATGGATTGGTGCTCTCTATTTCTCCCAAGCCGGGCGTTGGGTTGTAGCGATTAATTTCGTCTATGAAGATGAAACCAGGGTCCCCGGTTTTCCAGGCCGATTTCACCGCGCGATTGAAAATCTGTTTGGCCCCGAGGGTTTTCACCGCCTTCCCGGTACGAGGGTTAATGAGGTCGTATTTCCCGTCGGCCTTAACCGACTCCATAAACCGATCGGTGGCGTTGACGGAGGTATTGAAATTACTCAGAAAGCCTTCCCTTTCCTTGGCCCTGATAAAATCCATGATATCCGGGTGGTCGACCCTGAGGATACCCATATTGGCCCCTCGTCTCCTTCCCCCTTGTTTAATGATTTCGGTAGCCTCATCGAACACTCGCATAAAGGAAAGGGGACCAGAGGCAATTCCGCCAGTAGATTTGACCACGTCATCCTTGGGCCTCAGCCGGGAAAAGGAGAGGCCAGTTCCTCCTCCCGATTGATGGATCAGGGCCATATTTTTGACCGCCCCAAAGATTTCCCGTATGCTGTCGCCAACGGGCAGGACGAAACAGGCAGAAAGTTGTTCGATCTCCGTCCCAGCATTCATCAAAGTCGGTGAGTTGGGAAGGAACTCCGTGTTGATCATAAGGTCAAAAAACTCTTTCTCGAGCTGTTTTCCCTCTGCCCCCTTATCGTAAAGGAGGTCGGCTTCCGCAACAGCCTTGGCGACCCGACGAAACATTGCCCGTGGAGTTTCAACGATTCGCCCACCCTCGTCTTTGAGGAGATATCTTCGATCCAGGACTTTTCGGGCGTTGACCGATAGAGGGATTTCGTCTGTATTGGCGGATTTACACTCCATGCTGAAGTTTGCTCCTTGGGTTCAAGGTACCGTGGGATTGAAAGGTCCTTTTGCTAATTGATACAATTAATTTATCGGGACTGTCAACCGGGGTGAGGCTAAAGTTCGCCTCAATGAAAGGGGCGCTAGACGGCTACTTAGTTATCAAAATTCCCCTTTTAGACTCAAACTCCAAACTTGCAGTTCTACGGTGTTTCAGTGCTGCCATCATACGGTTAGGGCACGGATATTCTAATCCAACTATGTGATGAATCCGGGATTAGAGCTACGAATTTTTCTGGGATCTGCCTCTTTTTCCTTGACAACAGGAATAGGGTTCGTAGTAAAGTTGGGGCTGTAAATTATTTTTTTCACAAGGCTCCTCGAAAAAATGATCGGCTTAAACACTTCCTCCTTTATCGCATTATGGTAAGGGTACACGGTTATGTTTTTGGCTCATCTCCAAAAAAATTGGTGGTCATAGAAGGATTCAAGGGTTCAAGGATTCAGGTGAAATGATTAAAAATTACAAAGAGTTGAAGGTTTGGCAGAAGTCTTATCGATTATGTTTAAAAGTCTATAGAGTTACAAAAGGATTCCCAAAAGAAGAATTATATGGTTTGACATCACAGATGAGAAGAGCAGCACTGTCTAT
>JAUWDQ010000022.1 GCA_030608745.1 Pseudomonadota bacterium
ACAGTAACATCAAACAAAGAAAATATTTAACAGGGTAAATCACTGCAGCGTACTTCTATGTACGCCTCATTCCTCAGGATTTGCGCGCCTTGCATCTGGATCTTTTTTCTTTGCCGTCTTATTTCGACTTTTTACAATGACATCAACTTTAGAATGGCCAAAAATTCTTTTCAGAGAGCGAAAGGGGGTTTGGGCAACAAGCCCTTGACACCTAACAACTTTTTGTGGTAGGGGAAATGCTGCTTATCGGTGATCGAGATGAAGATCGGCGTGATTTCGGATACCCATCTCAGAGAGCCATCCGGGCAGCTGGAAAGGATTGTCCTGGCCCATTTCAGTGACGCGGATATGATTCTGCACGCGGGGGATTTTGTAGACCAGCGCATCGTCGATTTTTTCCAACAATGGAATTTGGTCGCCGTCTTCGGGAATATGGACGCAGGGGAAGTGAGGTCTTTGCTGCCAGAAAAGAGGGTCATCGACGTTTCAGGCTTTAAGATTGGCCTCATTCATGGGTGGGGATCCCCCATTGGTTTGGAAAAACGCGTTAAAGGTAAATTTCCACCGTTGGATTGCCTTGTGTATGGTCATACCCATTACCCTGCCAACCACAAGAGGGCGGGGCTCATCTTTTTTAACCCTGGTTCGCCAACTCGATCCTTCACCGGCCGTAACACCATCGGCATCCTTTCCCTGGGAAAAGAGATTAAAGGGGAGATCATCAAGGTTTAAACTCTTTCGGTGAGCCCCATTGTGGTTGTCGTTTTTCGCGATTGGCGAAAGTTCCAGGGCACTTATCGGCTATTCAGCGCGGAATCGAGAAAGGAAAATGGTTGACAAACATGCGTTATTTGACAATAATTAATTATTCCGGTAAATTGAGAGATGATAGATGAACTACTACGAGATATTAGGACTTGAAAGAGAGCCCTTCTCCAGTTCACCTGACCCCGCCTTTTTCTACCTCTCAGATGATTACCGTGAATGTCTCCAGAGATTAGAGATTTCAATTCGGTTAAAAAGAGGGTTGAATATCATCTTGGGCGAGGTTGGGACCGGCAAGACAACCCTTTCAAGGGTTTTGTACCGAATGTTTCAAAGGGAAAGCCGGGATTTTATCTTTCACTTCATCCTCGATCCCAGTTTTCCCACGGAATTCCAATTCTTCAGCAGCCTGGTTGCATTGTTCGACATCACGCCATCTGGACGTTCAACCTTTGAGTACAAGGAGGCCATCCAAAATTACCTCTTCCAAAAAGGGGTTGATGAGAAAAAGACCCTAGTGTTGCTCATTGACGAAGGTCAGAAATTGTCCAAACCCCATCTGGAGATCTTGAGAAATCTCCTCAATTATGAAACCAATGAGTACAAACTGCTCCAGCTCCTCATTTTTGCCCAGATGGAGTTTTCTGATCGAGTAAAGGGGGTAGAGAATTTTCTGGACAGGGTGAATCTGAAATATGTATTTCTCCCGTTAAATGAGATAAATACGAGGAAAATGATAGAATTTAGGTTAAGAGTTGCAGGCCTCAACAGTGGAAGGTCGTTATTTACGAACGACGCCTATATGGCAATCTATATGGAAACCCTAGGCTATCCGAGAAAGATTATTAACCTCTGCCATCATGCCCTCCTCACCATGTTGATAAGGGAAAAGGAGATTATTGACGGAGAAATGATCCGGATAACGGCAAAAGCGAGAGGGGATCAAATTTGAGCGAAAAGGACAAGGACATCGCTGCGACCAATCGGTTGCTGGAGGTGATTCGGGGCAAGGGTGATTTAGAATCATCCCCCGTGGATCGCGAACCTCCCCGACAGGAGGGAGTAGAACCCGAGGGGCCGCCAATACGTGAAAAGAAAAAGGCCCCAAGTTCCTTCTCCCTCTTTTCGAGCAAGACCGTGGGACTGGATATCGGATCTCATTCGGTAAAATGCGTCCAACTGGAAAAAAGAGGAATGGCAGCTTATCGATTGCTTTCGGTCGGGGTTCTCGAGATTGCGCCGGAGGGAATCAATCTCGAGGAGGATCCGAGAAAGGCGATCATATCCGCCATCAGGAAATCCATCGAAGGAATAAACCTTAAAAGGACGCCGATTACCACCGCCATTGGCGGGGTATCCACCGCTATCAGGCAGATTGAACTCCCCTTTATGACTGAAAAGGAGTTGGCCTCGGCCATAAAATGGGAGGCGCGAAATTACATTCCCTTCGATATCAACGATGTAGAATTGGATTACCAAATTATCAATACATCCAAGGCCAGCAATAAATTGGATATTATCCTTGTCTCCATCATCAAGGACTTCGTACGATACCACCTCGATCTGCTCAGGGAGGTCCCCATCGATCCCCAAATCATCGATGTCAATCCATTGGCCCTGGTGAATGCTGTGCTATTCAACGAGGAAATAGAGAAAGATGAATACGTCGTGCTGATGGACATCGGGGATAAGAATACCACCTTGAGCGTCTATAGTGAGGAGGGTCAGTATTTCGTACGGAATATTATGATATCCGGCAATGATTTTACCGATGACATTATGAGGGGAAACGGACTTTCCTACGCAGATGCCGAAAAGTTCAAGAGAAACGAGGACTCCGTTGGCTTGATTGAGACCATCAAACCATCCTTGGACAATCTGGTCAGGGAAGTTCGAAGGTCCTTGACCTTTTATGAGAATCAGGTCAAAATAAAGGGGTTTAGCAAAATCTTCCTCACGGGGGGAAGTGCGCCCCTCAAGGGTTTGGATGATTATTTGAGCACTGAACTTGGGCTGCCCGTGACGATACTCAACCCCTTTTCGAAAATCAAGGTGGAAAAGACCTCTCTGTTATCCCCATTTGGGAACGACCTGTGCACATTAGCCTTGGCCGTTGGCCTGGCGATAAGGGGGGTAAATGGGTGAGATTTCAGATCAATATATATAGACCGGGGAGAAAGCCGAAAAAGGTCCCCAAGCCAACGGGAGAGGAGAGACGGGTATCCGTAGCGATGCTTGTCGTCCTGATGACCATTCTGCTCGTGGCAATCTACTTGGCCTATATGAATTGGATTTTCCCATCAATAGATAAAAAGATTAGGTGGAATAAAAACCAAACGCTCGTCCTAAATAATCAGTTAAGCGAAGTGGAGAAGGATTTGGAGAAGCATTCCAATGAGGCAGAGCTCCTTTCCAAACTGCACATTAAGAGGGTATTGTGGTCCCGCAAGTTGGTGGATCTCAGCAGGGTCATGCCCGATGATCTATGGCTTACCGATCTTTCAATCAAGACAATTGAAAAAAAGAAAAAGGCATCAAAACAGGTCGAGAAAGAGACGTATCTCACCATCAAGGGGGTTACCTTGCCCGTGCCAGGTCGGGAACCCCTCGACAACATCGCCCAACTCATACTGGCATTGAATGGTTCGAAATCCTTTAACCAGGACTTCGAGGCGGTCAAACTCGTCTACACCCACCTTACCAGGAAGAAAGACCGCGATATTATGGAATTTGAGCTCTCGAGCAAGTTGAGGGGCAGTTCTCCGCTCAGGAAAGAAAAGGCGTCGAGATGAAATCTTCCATTTCCACAAGAAGCATGATAATAGCCCTGGTGATCTTTTTCTTCGGGGTGTCATCCCTCTTCTACTTCTTCGACTATCGCCGATATTTGAACAAGGCGGGAAAGGGGATGAAGACGATATCCCTCCTCAACGGGAGGGTTGAAAAGGCCGTTCGGGAGGTCAACGAACTCCGGGAGAGGATTGAGCGATTCAACAAAGAGGAGGTGAACGTCGACTTCTTCAAGCGGCACCAAATCCCCCCGGAGAGGCGGACAACTACCTTTCTCCAAAAAATGAATGAATTGGTCAATCGTCTAGGAATCACAACCAATATGGTGAAACCCATGCCTCAAGAGGAATCCCCCGATTATATTCGGTATCCATTTTTGGTCGAAACGAGATCCAAATACGAGGAAATCGCCAAATTCATCGATAGCCTCGAGAACAGTTTTAAACTCAACTTAGACGACCTTCACATTGAGAATGATCCCAAGGCCCCCCTTTGGCATCGCCTCAAATTCACCGTTAGTACCTTCGAATTGAAAAGCGCCGAATCTTCACCTTCTGATGAAACGGGGAAGGTGGAGGCCGCTCCCATCCAAATGGTGGTGAGGAACGATATCAGGGTGAGGAGGGATCCCTTCCTGGAGAAGGAGCTTAAGGGGGAGGAGAGGGAGAAGAAGGTTCCACCCCTCCCCAAGAGACGGCGAAAGAGGCGACCTCCTTTAAAACTGAACGGCATCATCGATATCGCTGGAAAGAAGGTGGCCATCATGAACGACAAGATCGTTAGGGAAGGGGATTGGATCGCGAGATACCGCATCGTCCGGATTGGCGAGGATGAGGTTATAGCGGTCTACGGAGGGAAAAAACGCACCCTCAAGATAGAAGAGTTGGTCAAAACCAAATTGAGGTGAGCAGCTATGAAAAGGATTTCTTTTCCCATTACCCTATGTCTGATTTTTCTCCTCGCCATCGCGTCCACGGGATTGGGCCAGTCTCCCCAGGTCAAAGATCCCCTGGAAAGTGACCTGCCTTTCTCCTTGAAGGTAAGAGATGTTGATATTCGGGATGTTCTGACCATAATCGCCGAAGAGTATGGCTTGAACCTCATCCTTTCGCCGGCGGTTTCGGGAAGAATCACCTATGATATCGAGAACACCGCATTGAGAGATGGATTTAACGCCATACTCAGGAGCAGCGGCTTAACTTACATTATTGAGGGGAATATCATCCGGGTGGACGAACAGACGGAATTGCGGAAGAAGCTGAAAACCGAGCTGGATATCTATAAGGCGCGCCAAGAGCTGAGAGAAGCGCAGAAACTGGAGAAGCCGTTGGAGACGATCTATGTCGACCTCAACTATATCGGAACGACCCTCTCCAAGGAGAAGGGGGCGGAGACCACCGATTTGCAGGATGCCATGGAGAAATTGTTGAGCCACAACAAGGAGAAAGGGATTGATAGAGGGGCCAACCTCAGCATCATCAAGAAGACCAATACCTTGGTCATTACCGACATTGAGGAAAATGTTCGCGAAATTGCGGCGATGGTCAAGAAATTGGATCTGCCAACGGAACAGGTGAGGATTGATGCGAGGATTGTGGAGACAGGTCGCGATTTCTCTCAGGAATTGGGTATCAAATGGGGCGGAACGGCGCAAACCCGGGTGGGCAGTACGCGGGATAGGAAGGGTAACCTTACCTTCGATGGGTCTGCGGGTGGGGATATCGTGAATCTACCCGTGATAAATCCCGCGGGCGTCTTTAGCCTGGGCTGGCTCTCGACGACCGCGGTTCTCCGAAACCTGGATGTTGAGCTCTCGGCCCTGGAGGCGACGGGAGACGTGAAGATCGTCTCCAAGCCCTCAATTCTCGTGGTCGAAAATCAGGAGGCGGAGATATTTGTGGGAGAAAAAGTTCCCGTTGCAGAGGGGTATGATGCCGAGACGGCCCAAGTCAGCATTCGGCTGGAAGACGTGGGTACGAAGTTGAGGATCACCCCTCAAATCACCCGGGATGGCTCAATTTTTATGCTGGTGGGGGTGGAAACGAGTGAAATTGCAGGTGAAACCGTAATTCAGGGACAACCTTACGACACTCTCGGAACGAAGAGGGCAGCCACACAGGTCTTGGTAAAGGACGGACAAACCGTGGTCATTGGAGGTCTTTTGAGCACCCGTAAAGAGGAAAATCGAGACCGCGTCCCCTTTCTGTCCAGGGTTCCCATTGTGGGCCTTCTCTTCAAGAGCAAGGAGGATATCTCGGAGTATCGGGAGATGATGATCTTCATTACGCCCCAAATCGTCACCCAGGTAGGGGGGTGAGGAGGGAAACCCCGAAATGAAGGCAAACTGAACAATGGCCCATCCCAAAAGCTACACGTTGAGTTACAAATCTCTCGGCGCGTTGTTGGTCGAGAACAAGGTGTTCTCCCAGGAACAGCTCGACAAGGCCCTCGATCGACAGAGAAAGAAGGGGGGGCTTTTGGGGGATATCATAATCGAAATGGGCTTTGCCTCTGAGGGTCAGGTCCTCGGGGCCCTTGCGCAACAGCTCAGCATCCCACACCTAACCCCCGACGAAGTTGTCTTTATCGATCCCGAGGTCATTAAGCTCGTTCCCGAGCGCATGGCGCGACAGTCCATGGCAATACCCGTTTCCATACGGGACAATACCTTGACCGTGGCCATGGTGGACCCCTTCGATATCATCGCCATCGACGACCTCCGGACTATTACCAATTATAAGATCAATACGGCCATTATATCCAAATCGGGATTGGAAGCCCTCATCAATCGATTCTATGGGGTCAGTGACCGGGAATCGAGCCTGGAGGATGTCTTAAAGGATGTATCGGAGACCCACCTTGAGCTCAAAAAGGAATTCGACGATGAGCGTGAGGTTAACCTGGAGAGGCTCCGGGAGCAGGTGGAAGAGGCCCCCATTGTCAAATTGGTGGATTACATCATCTCGAACGCCATCAACGAGCGGGCGAGCGATATCCACATCGAGCCCCAGGAGACACGTCTGAGCATTCGCTACCGGATTGACGGGGTACTCCACGATATCATTTCTCCGGCAAAGGCACTCCAGATGGCCATCGGTTCCCGAATCAAGATTATGTCCAACATGGATATCGCCGAAAGACGCCTTCCTCAGGATGGCCGTTTTACCATAAAGCAGGGGTTTCGGGAGGTTGACCTGAGGGTATCCACGTTACCCACCATCTTCGGCGAAAAGGTGGTGATGAGGCTCCTGGAAAAGGGGGCCCTTTCCCTGGACATAGACAGCCTGGGATTCGGCGACGGCCAATTGGAAATTTTTCGGAGCTACATATCAAAACCCCACGGGATGGTCCTCCTCACGGGACCAACGGGAAGTGGAAAGACGACCACCCTTTATTCGGCCCTGACGGAAATCAAATCCTCTCAGACCAATATCGTTACGGTAGAAGATCCCGTGGAATATCAGATCAAGGGGATTTACCAGGTTCAGGCCAATCTCAAGATCGGCCTCACCTTTGCCAATGGTTTGCGGCACATTCTTCGCCAGGATCCGGATATCATCATGGTGGGCGAGATCCGGGACTTGGAGACGGCCGAGATGGCCATTCGGTCCGCCCTTACCGGGCATCTCGTGTTCAGCACCCTGCATACCAATGATGCCGTGGGAACCATTGTTCGGCTGATCAACATGGGTGTGGAGCCATATCTCGTCTGCTCATCTCTGAGTTTGGCCGTCGCCCAGCGCCTGGTGCGAAAGATCTGCCCTCACTGCAAGGAGTCATACAAGCCAACCAAGGAGATGCTGCGGAGCCTCGGAGTTAATGAAAAGCCTCAAAAGGACCTTCTCTTTCACCAGGGCAAGGGGTGCCATAGATGCAAGGGCACGGGCTATTACGGCAGGACGGGTATCTGCGAAATCTTGGAGATGAAGGCTCCAGTTCGAAACGCCATCCTCAATGGGGCCGATATCGAGGGAATGCGGCAGGTGGCCCTTGAGCTGGGGATGACCACACTCAGGGAAGGCGGCTTGCAGAAGGTGCGAGATGGGATTACAACTCCGGAAGAGGTTTTAAGGGCGACCATCGAGGAAGATTAAGGGACCCAGATGCCACTGTATTCTTATACGGCCAAGAGGGGAGATGGAAGAAACCTAAGAGGTGACCTGGAGGCAATCAGCGAGCTGGAGGTAATAGAGACATTACACCGACGGAACCTCACCGTCCTCGACATTGCGGAGAAGAAAAGTGCCCGGGAAAAGGCCCTCGCGGGCCGCTTCTCAATGAGTGCTCCCCTCTTCGGAGGCGGGGTTAAACACGATGAGATTTTCCTCTTTGCGAGTCAAATATCGGCCATGGTTGAATCCGGGCTGCCCTTGCTTCGATGTCTGACGAGCTTCGGCAATGAGGTTGAGAACCCGCGGTTCAAGAGCGTGATGGATTCCGTGAGCATTGATGTCGAGGAGGGGAGTACCTTTTTCGATGCCTTGTCCAAGCATCCTAAGGTATTCAGCAAACTCTTCGTCAACATGGTCAAGGCCGGCGAAGTCAGCGGACGGTTGGATCAAACCCTTGCTCAACTGGCCAGTTATCTGGAGAGGACCGCAAACCTTCGGAGGAAGGTGAAGGCAGCCGTCACATACCCCCTTTTTCTCATCGGATTTACCATCTTCGCCATCATCCTCCTGGTAGCCAAGGTGGTCCCTGTATTCCAAAAGATTTATACAGGGGCGAGGGTACGCCTTCCGGTCCCCACTCGGATATTGATAGCCAGCAGTGTCGCTATTCGGGACTACTATTGGCTTATCCTGTTGATCGCCGCAGGAATCGGGATTCTCATTTATGCCGGGCTCCAAACCGAAAGGGGTCGGCTTTTCTGGGATAAGCATAAGCTCCGGATTCCCATCTTAGGACCATTGATGCGGAAATATTCCCTGACCAAATTTACCAGGACACTGGGGGTTTTACTCAATAGTGGAGTTCCCATCTTGGGTGCCCTTGATCTGGTTGCGGAGACCGCTGGCAATAGGATGTTGGAAAGGGCCATTCTTGGAAGCTCAGCGTCCATTGAGCAGGGCAGTGGGTTTGCCGAAGCCCTCGGTGAAAGGAGAGACGTATTTCCGGAGATGGTGGTTCAGATGTCCGCCACCGGTGAGGAATCGGGGACGTTGGACAACATGGTGAGCAAAGTGGCAAATTTCTACGAGCAACAGATAGAGGCGAGCATCACCACCGTGACATCTCTCATCGAGCCTATCCTCGTCATCTTCATCGGAACGGTGGTGGGAGGAATTTTACTCTCCATCTTCCTCCCCATATTCAAGATGGGGAGGGCAATTCACTGATGTGGGGACTTCCCGTCCCCGTAATGGGAAGTTCGATTCTGAAGATCACCCCTTTCCGTTTCCCTTCCAACTCGTTCATTACCCTAATATGGCCTCCATGAGTGGTGGCGATCTGTTGGGCAATGCTCAAACCGAGTCCGATGCCTCCGGGCTTGGTGGTGAAGAAAGGATTGAATACCCGTTCGCTGTCCTCGAAGGAGATGGGATCTCCCGTGTTGAAGACGTCGATTATGACGCGCTGCTGCGTCGACGGACCGAACCGATGGGGATCGGTAGTATCTTGCCCCCTATCCAGGGACGGCTGCACGATATCCGTGGTAACCTGAACGGTTCCTCCTTCAGGGGTGGCCTCCAGTGCGTTGTTGATGATATTGAGGATCGCCTGGGTCATCTTATCGCCCTCCACGGCGATCTCGGGCAGGTCCCCCCGGTAATGCTCCGTGACGGTGATCTTTTTTTCGGGAAACGCGGTTTTCGCCAGGGAGACCGTCTCCCGAACGATTTCCTCTATGTCCCGTTGTTCAAACGCGAAGGTTGAGGGTTGGGCAAAGGTCAGAAGCTCTTCCACGACTTTATTCAACCTGTCGATCTCCTTGATGATTACCTCGACGTACTCCGCCCTTCCACCCCTCTCGATGATATCCTCTTGCAGGAGTTGGGCCAACCCCCTCAGAGACCCCAGAGGGCTCCGAATCTCATGGGCCAGCCCGGCCACAAGGCTACCCAACGAAGCGAGCCGATTGATTCTCTCGATTTCCCGTTGAATCTCTTGGATCTCCCCCAGGTCACGGGAACTGGCCACCACCTCCACCAACTTTCCCTCTACACCGCCCAATAAGGCCGTCCTGATCCTCATGGCCAACTTCTTTCCCTTATCGGTCATGACCGTCACATCTTCCACTGAGCTGGGCGTTTCCTTCTCAATCCCAAGAAGTATCATATTCGTGAGCGCTTTGTTGGATTCCTGGATGGGGAAGAGATCCATGAAGTGTCTTCCCACTACGTCCCGGGCGTCATGATCAAATATGATCTCAGCAGCAGGGTTAAAGGTCGCAATAATGCCATCGGAGTTGATGGTTACCACCGCACCGGCAGAAGTCTCCAGGAGGTATCGGTTTAATGAAGAGACCATTTGATTGTAGGCCTGAACCAGTTGATTGATCTCCTCGTGGGGGAAGAGTTCCAATCTTTGGCTGAGATCTCCTTGGGCGACGGATTGGACCCCTCTGGTCAGTCTTTTAATAGGTTCCTTGATGGCATAGGTGAGCACCACACCCGAGAGGCAAGCCACCAATCCTCCGATCAAAACGTAAATTCGCATTTGTTGCGTTGCTTCCTCGACCTGAGCGCTGGTGACCGGCTTGCGGCCTCGGAGGAGATTTCGTCGATTGATTTCAATGGCGAGGAATCCAGTGGCAAGTACCAAGAGTGTGGTAAAGACCTGAATTGCGATAAATATACGAATTCCCACCAACCTCGACCGTATCTTCATAGGCGGATTAATCCTCTTGTTCCAAAAGGTATCGGACGAAGATATCGACCAGCTCGGGATCGAATTGCTTCCCCTTCTGCTCCTTGAGGACGGCAATGACGTGATCCTTGGGAAGGGGTCCCCGGTAAGGTCGCTCGGTGGTCATGGCGTCATAGGTATCCGCTATGGCAATGATTCGAGCCCCCAACTCGATCTCTTTCCCCCTCAATCCATCCGGGTATCCAGTACCATCGAACCTCTCATGATGGTGGCGAATGATGGGCTGGGCGGGCTCCAAAAAAGGGATCACTCGGATAATATTTTCGCCCTTTGCCGGGTGTTCCTTTATCTGTGTATATTCCTCATCGGTGAGATCTCGATCCTTGTGAATGATGGCATCGGGGATTCCGATCTTCCCGATATCGTGCAACACACATGCGTATTCAATGGTAGAGGTGATTTCACTTGGCAGTCCCAGGTGGCTGGCCATTTCAACGGCATAGGTTTTCACCCTTTCGGAGTGCCCTCTTGTATACCGGTCCTTCTCCTCAACGGCCCTGGCAAGGGCTTTCATGGTCCGAAAATAACTCCTCTCTATCTCAATGCTCTTCAGTTGATTGTTGATGGCAACGGAAGCCGTATCAGCGATGAAATCCAAATTTTCCAAGTCTTCCTCAACATAGGGTTGATCCCCAAAGCGATTCGTTACGTTAATGATCCCCAATGAGAGGTTGGTAGCCTTGAGGGGAGCTTGCATGAGCGGAAAGCTCATAAAGGACCTATATTGGGAATACCGATCCGATTCCGCCTTCATGGAGCTGATGTCATCGACTCTGATGGCCTTCCCCGTTTCCAAAATCTTTCCCGCAATTGCCTCACCCCTCCTGATTTTCGTCTTTCTCACTATCTCTTCTTCCAATCCAATGGCACCCTTAATGCTGAGGTATTCCCCTTTTTCGTCGAGCAGCATGATGGATACCCTCTTACTAAACATGAAATCGGACACGAAATTCACCACGGAATTGACCACGTCCTCGAGGCTATCCATTGAATTGAGCTGGTTGGCGAATTTGTAAATGGAGAAGATGGTCTTCGTCTGTTCCCGCACCTTCAGCTCTAGACTTCGCTGATACTCCTTGATTTGATCATTTAGCCTTTTCTTCTCAAGGGCCCTCTTAACGGTATTGATCAGGATTTCCCGTTCAATGGGCTTGGTGATATAATCATAGGCCCCCGCCTTAATGGATTCCTGGGCCGTATCCAGGGAGGGTGCACCTGTGACCATGATAACCGGGATATCCCTGCGCTGGTCTTGTAGCCTCTTGAGGAGTTCGAGACCGTCCATCTCCTCCATGCGGATGTCCGAAATGACCGTATCGAAGGAGTTCTCCTGAAAGAGCTGGAGGGCATCCTTGGCGTTATCGGCCGAGGTTACCTCATATCCCTCCTTTTCCAAACGCTTTTGGATGGATTTCCTGATCGTCAACTCATCATCGACCACGAGGATCCTCGACCTGTTCAACCCTTGATCCTCATTCGTCATCTTCGATATCTCCTTCATATATGGGAAGATCAATGGTCACTTTGGTGTATTCCCCTTCTTTGCTATCGAAACGAATAGTGCCCTTGTGTTCCTGGATGATATTAAAGCTGATGCTCAAGCCCAAACCGGTCCCCTGACCCTGTTCCTTTGAGGTGAAAAAGGGGTTGAAGATCTTGTCCATATCTTCCTCAGGTATGCCGATGCCCTTGTCATGAAATTCGACACGTACATATTTCCTACCGTTCTCCTCTACCTGATCGGTTCGGATAAGGAGGGTTTTATCTTCATGGAGACTGGGATATTTCTGATTCAAGGCGTGCCGCGCATTGCTGAGCAGATTGATGAAGACCTGTTCGATTTGATTGAAGCTTCCCCTGACGAAGGGCAATGTCTCCCGGATCTCCTTGATAATTTTGATACGATCGAGGTGGATCTGATGTTCGGTAAGATTGAGAGAGGAGGCGATGACCGAGGAAATGTCGAGGGTCGTGTAAGTCTTTGAATCCCTCTGCCTGGAGAAGTTGAGCAGATCCTGGACAATTGTCTTAATCCGTTGGCTATTCTCGACGATTTCCCGGATTTCCTCCTGTTGTTCCTCGTTATTCTCGGGGATCTCCTCTTGGAGAAACTCGGCGTTGCTGAGGATACCCGAAAGGGGATTGTTGATCTCGTGGGCCACGCCCGCGGCCAGTTCTCCCAGGGAGGCCATTTTATCTGCCTGGATCAGCTGCATCTCCATCTGTTTCTTCTCGGTCATATCCCTGACCACGCTCAGATATCCGATGATTTCCCCAGTTTCCTCGGTCAACGTGGTCATCACGCACCATCCGTCGATGGAATGCCCCTTGCTATTGGAATAGACAATCTCACCTTGCCAACGTCCTTTTTCCATGGCGGATTCCTGCATGTGCTGGATGAGATCCGGCTTCATCTTGGGCGAGTGGACCGTACTCAGGCCCTTTCCCACGATATAGTCCTTGCCGTATCCGAACATCCGCTCAGAACTTTCGCTCCAGAGGGTAATCCGGCCCTCTCGGTCCGTGGTCATGATGGCATCATCGGCGGCATAGAAGACCTTTCGAAGGTGTTCCTCCGACTTCTTCAGGGAGGAAAGCATCTGGTTATATGCCTGCACCAACTGCGAGAACTCAAACTGACCGGGCACGTCGATGGTCTTGGTGAAATCGCCCACCGCGGCCGATTGAACGCTTTCGATCAGCTTTTTGATAGGCTTGGTTATGGCCAGGGTGAGGGCGATACCCGACAGACACGCAATAACGCCTCCGATCAACACCTTGACTCGGATGGTCTGGAGCGACTGTTTTACCTGCCAAATTGTGGGGGGCTTTTTCCGGCGCAACAGGGCCATCCGGTTGGTCTCGATGGCCCAAAATCCGGTGCCGAGGACGATGAGGGTGGTGAAAACCTGGGTGAGGATAAATAATCTTAAACCTAAGCCGCCAAATCTCTTTTTTTCCATGATTTTTCTTTTCTATTTAAATTAAATTGTAGGCCCAAAATGTCACCGTGTCAAGAAACAAGGAGCTATTGATATTGTTGCAAATATTTTGCCAAAATGCTAGAATTATTTCAATTTTAACCTTTTGGTATGGGGACCAGCCCATGGCTCAAGAGAGGATATTGGTCGTAGAGGACGATCCCAGTATGAGTTTCTTTCTCTCCGAGGCAATGCAAAAGGAGGGATATCGGGTGGATGCCATCGCCTCCGGGGAGGAGGCCCTGGAGAAGATCGGCCAAGATCGGTTCAATTTGGTAATTTTGGACCTGAAACTCCCCTCAATGGATGGGATGGAGGTTCTGGCAAACATTAAGGTGACCAATCCGGAGATGGCGGTGATCATGGTTACCGCACATGGCTCAAAGGATATCGCCATCGAGGCAATACGGAAAGGTGCCTACGATTACTTCACCAAGCCTTTGGATATCAACGAGATGAGGGTAGTGGTTAAGCGGGCTCTGGAGAGGGAACACCTTCAGAATGAACTCAGACAACTGAGGGAGACGGTCGAAAAGAGGAGGGGGTTTTTCAATATCGTGGGAAACAGCAAGGAAATGAGGGAGGTCTTCGATATGGCGGAGACCGTCTTCGATAATGACATCACCGTCCTGATTACCGGGGAGAGCGGAGCGGGAAAGGAATTGATCGCGGAGGCCATCCATTACAATAGCCCACGGAGGGCAAAACCCTTTGTCAAACTAAACTGCGTAGCCATTCCGGAGACCCTTCTGGAAACCGAGCTCTTCGGCTACGAGAAGGGGGCCTTCACCGGCGCAACCAGGCAGAAGCTGGGCAAATTTGAACTGGCCAACCAAGGGACCCTGTTGCTGGACGAAATCGGGGACATGAGCCTGGCAACCCAGGCCAAGCTATTGAGGGTGCTGCAGGAAAGAGAGGTGGAAAGGGTAGGGGGGGTTAAGCCCATTAAGGTCGATGTCCGGATTATCGCCTCCACCAATCAAGATCTGGCTCAATTGGTAAGGGAGAAGCGCTTCCGGGAAGACCTCTATTTCCGGCTCAACGTTCTTCCCATCCAAATTCCTCCCCTGAGGGAGCGCGTGGAAGATATTCCCCTTTTGGTGGATCATTTCGTGAGCTTATCCAAGACAAGGTTTCACAAGGATATCGATGGGTTTTCTGAAGATGCCATGGATCTCTTAATCACCTATTCCTGGCCTGGAAACGTGAGGGAGGTGGAAAATATCGTGCAGAGGGCCATTATTTTGGCCAAGGAACCGGTCATCCAGGAATGGGACCTGCCCCCGGAAATACGCAGGCAGACGAAAGAATCTTACTTCGACGTGGAGAAGCTTGAAACGGATATCCCATTAAACGAAAAGGTGGAGATGATCATAGCCGAGGTCGAAAAAAAGCTCATTATTCAGGCATTGGATAAGGTTGGTTGGAAAAGGGAAGAGGCGGCCTCTCTGCTCGGGACAAGCCTCAAGACCCTCTATAACAAGATGAAGAAATACGGGCTTTTTGATCAATCCTCCTGAGCCGGACGACGGAGAATGGAAAGGGATTACCGGTAATAAATTACCGATGTTCTCCCTGGAGGGCCATTTTCCGGGAATAAAAAGGGACGGCGTCTCTATTTGTGATGAAAATTCATTAATAATATCAATAAATTATGGATAATGTAAATTTTTACCGAATATCCTCGAAATTGGCATGGCAGTTGCTTCATAAGGATGTCAGAAGGCAATGAACCATACTATGAGGCGTAGACGGAGGAAGCCATGAGAAAGGGAAGGATGTTAGATCATAAAGGTTTTACCCTGGTCGAGTTGATGGTGGTCATCATCATCGTGGGCATTCTGGCCGCCATCGCTGTTCCCCTGTATACGGGGTATGTCGAAAGGGCACGGGTAACCGAGGCGACCAGTATCATGGGGGCTATCATTACCTCTCAAAAGGTGGAGAAGCAGAGGACGACCAACTTTTACGATGCGGCGGTTATGGCAACTTTTAAGAACAAAGGAATTGATATCAGCGATACGCAATTCTTTACCTATGTGACCGCCGCAAATGTTGCTGGTGACGGGTTTACCGTGACGGCTACCACAACAGCCCGATTTGGCGACGACGCTGGAACGGTCACCTACACAAAGAACCCTGATGTCCCTGGAACCTGGACTTCTACCGGTTCCATATTGCCAGACATGTTGCCTACGGAGCCGAGTAGCTAACGTATGAATCCCTCCCGTCCGCAAGCTAATGCAAGAAGGGAGGGACTTTTCTTTTCCTTCTCTTTTTCAGATATTGGTCCCGTCTGAATGAGAAATTCTGCTTCATTTTCAATGGATAAGCTCTACATTCTAAGAATTAGTCTGAGGGATGTGAAAGGGCTTTCCCTCCTTGAGGTCCTGATAGCAATCATCATTTTGGCCATCACCCTCACCTCCATCAGCTATTTTTTCTCAACAGCCAGGAGTAATATCGAAGCCTTTGGCCACATGAGATGTGGTCTTGTCCTGGCCCAGGATAAGATGGAGGAGTTGAAGGATCTGGGTTACTTCCACGACGATTTGAGCGGAGATTTTAGTGGAAAAACACACTCGGACCGTGTAGACAGTGCTGGGGTTCCAGATGCGGACGACAGGCCATTTTACCGGGAGTGGACCGTTTATGATATAGATAACCCCGCCGATGGCACAGACCCAGACGAGGTGGATTACAAGCGCGTCGAGTTGGCGGTCTACGACCAACGGCTGAACCCCGGAAATGTAACCTTGAAAGATATAAATAAATTGGTGGCTGAACTGAGGACCTACATCTCCCCGTAGAGAAAGCCACACCATGAACAAAAATATGAAGAGTCGCCCTATAATCTTTAGGAAGAACGACCAACGGGGAAGCGTGCTCATCGAGCTGGTCGTCGCCGCCATCATCTTTGCCGTCGTCGTGGCGGCCATTGCCTTCTATTTCATCTATCACGTCGGAACCATAGATAACGGACGGGCACAACTGAAGCTCCAGAGGGTCGGAAGCCTCCTCATGGAGGAAATGGCCGGGGCCATTCGAGAGGGGAAGACAGTCCAGTGGGAAAACGGAAATATGGAGGTTGGTACCACCTATAATGACCTCATGGTCATTCCCCACGATACTAGCACAAAGCTCCCAAGGTGTTTCAAATTTGATGATATTAATAAAGACATCAAGTGGGGGGATAATTACGATACCCTCACCCCCATGGAAGTCCTGGATGACAGCCACACCGTGGGGAGTGTAAACCGTACCCACCGGATCCTCTGCGATGAGCTGCGGTTTACGAAGGAGGGAGATCGAGTGATTATTCGGTTTGAGCTCCGACACGATCTGGATAACGGCGATGGGCCCGACGATCTGGAAATCAAATTTGGCTCAACGGTGAAATTGAGGGGATGACATACGGCCTGCTGGGCCACGAGGTATGAGAATGAGGGCGAAGGGAATTGGGGCAAAAGGGAAG
>JAUWDQ010000227.1 GCA_030608745.1 Pseudomonadota bacterium
GCAGCACTGCAACACTTGTATTTCGCCGCAACACCGTAGAACTGCAACTCCTATTCCCCCATTCTATTCATTTTTCGTAAGATTTCAAGGAGATACGGATCCCAGTTCCCAAGTTTCTGGAGAATACCGTTGCCCATGAGGGAATCTGCTGGAGAAGGTGGATACCTTTCAGGTGTCGCATTACCATCATTGAAGCTGAGGGAGTTCTGCAGAAACTGACGAAACCCTTGAAAGATGAATTGACAAGATAAAAAAAGCGGATTTTTTATAACCATTCGTTTTCATTAAGAACCCTTAATTCCTGACAACTGCTGTAAAATAGATACCAATGGCGGAAAAATCGCGTAAAGACAATTTTTGTCTCAATACCCTTTAACTCCTTAAAATCAGGACTCTTTTAGATTAGATAGACTTGCCGGTACTATGAATCTTTTTCATACTGGGAAAGGAACAAAAAAGAGGCGTTCCCTCACGACATCGGGAACACCTCTTGGTAAGTCCGGGGTAAATCAACTCACCCCTTAAGAGGCAGCAGCTCTATTTTTCAAGGAAAGTCTGGGAAGCATTCGAACCATTCCCTGACAATAAGCTTCTTGGAGTACCGTTTCACACCCCGAAGAATTGGCAAATTCCACCACCCTCCTCCTATGACCCTTGGAATGTCAATGCCTCCCTCCGAAGATAAAGTTCGAATCCCAATCTCCTTCCCCGGGCAATTCAGCTTTCCCGCCCAACAGGACCCACCCAGACTTCCACAATGGTATTGACGGGTTTATCGTAAATGTTAACGGTACAATTCCTGTTTCGTTTGGAGAAATTGAGCACCACATCCTTGAACCCGAATTTGTTGACCAGCGTCCAGCCATCCTTCTCCATATTATTGGTGAAAAAATTGGTTAAGGAATGTGCCTGAACCCTGCCCGAGAAGACCAATCTCCCCACCCTTACCGATGGGGTCTCATAGATAAAGGATTCGTCCATTTTCACCTTCAATTCACCGGGAATGAGGACATCCTCGAAATGATAGTACCTTGCCTGCTCACCAACTGCCGGTGGCTCCTTTGAGGTCTTCCTCTCCCGCCCAAGACGTGAACATCCCATAATGAGGGCTAAAACCACCAGCACTGAAAAAAAGAATACGGCAAATCGATCTCCCTTCATATCTCACCTCCAACATTTGTCTCGTCCATTTCTCATTTACAGAAAAGAAAACGGTTTGTCAACTGAAACCCCTGTACAGAGTGCTCTCGAATCCCGATGGGTTACATGAGCAACGAGGGTGGATATTCATTTTTTGCATATTCTTTGTGCACTTTTTTCATAAACGACTCGTGGACACCGCATCATCTATTAAGGATGAAAGCCTCCCGCCAAAAGACGGGAGGCTTCACATGCCTTTGGTGGCGGTGCAGGGATTCGAACCCCGGACACTACGGATATGAGCCGTATGCTCTAACCAACTGAGCTACACCGCCAACTTTATTATTCTATGTATCGAAAATTGGATTTGTCAATAGAAAATCTCGAGATCTCTGAAAAACTAGGAAAACGAGCTCTGAGCGCGAATTAAAGATTTTTTCGGTAACCATTCTTAGTGAAGCGAAACGGCCGCAAACTCAATGTTTGAGCCTGGAGGGCGAGTTTTGAGTTTGCAGTGAAGTGAGCTTTAGAATGGTCGAAAAAATATTTTGAGCAGCAAAGAGCGAGGTTTTCAGAGATGCTCATTTCCTATTATTGATCCACTCCGTGGAGAGTCAAATGGCATAAAGTAAAGTAAAATGGCATAAAAATTGAATAAAATCATGATGTTTCCAATTTTTCGAAATTATAGAAGCGCGGAATCCCTTTCAGAGGGAAAAATCAGTAAATTCACGTGATGAAAAACCTAATTATTTCAATAATTTTTATCTTTTTCCTTGTCTGCAACCTTACTACCTCCGTTCCTTCCCCCTATAGCAACGCTAAACTTATAACCCACGATAAAAACGACACTTTCGCCCCCGGTGAAGTCCTGGTCAAATTCAAAGAGGGGATTTCCTCAAGGATAAAGGCCGATACACATCTCCAGTTGGGCACATCTCCCATCAAATCATTCCCTATGCTGGGGCTCCAACACCTCAGGCTTCCCTCTACGGTATCTGTTGAGGAGGCACTCCGGGTTTATCGCCAAAATCCCGACGTCGAATACGCGGAGCCCAATTATATCATCTCCGTCTGCCAAATCTTCCCCAACGATCCAGCCTTCGACCCAGGGGACCCCAATTACGGCATTCTCTGGGGATTACACAATTTCGGGCAGCCCGTGGGGATGAAACCGGGTCTTCCCGGAGCCGATATCAATGCACCCGATGCCTGGGAAATCTCCACGGGAGGCGAAGAGGCCATTATCGCGGTCATCGATAGTGGGGTTGCATACAGCCATCCAGACCTTGCCTCAAACGTGTGGACCAATCCCGGTGAAGACCCTTGGGCAGACCCTAACGATCCCGCCACGGGAAACGGCATTGACGACGATGGCAATGGCAAAGTCGACGATTGGAGGGGCTGGGACTTTGTGGACGGAGATCGGGATCCTTTGGATTATCATGGCCATGGCACCCATGTTGCGGGAACTATTGCGGCCACGGGAAACAACGGGGAGGGAATTACGGGGGTGATGTGGAGGGCGAGGATAATGCCCCTCCGATTCCTGAATGCCCATGGGATTGGGTGGGTCAGCGATGCCATCGACGCCATCCAATATGCCGTTGAAGAGGGGGCTCGGGTCATCAATGCCAGTTGGGGGATGACCGATTATTCCGAATCCCTCCTAAGTGCCGTCCAATTATGTCAGGATAAGGGGGTGCTGGTAGTTGCCGCTGCGGGGAACAGCGGCGCCAACACCGATAGCAGCCCCTTCTACCCGGCCAGCTTCGACCTCCCCAACATCATCTCGGTGGCCGCCACGGATCAACGGGACAACCTGGCTTCCTTTTCCAACTGGGGGCCCTCCACAGTGGATGTGGCAGCCCCAGGAGTTTCCATCTTCAGCACCTGGCCCTCCTGGCATTCAATTGGGGGGAGTTTCCCCGATGACGTTGAATCAGGACCAGGGAACTGGACAATGGGAGGAACAACCCAATGGGCCATCGTGGACGGAGAATACAAAAGCCCTACCCACAGTTGGACCGATAGCCCCTTAGGCGACTATGGCAACAACACCGATTCATGGTTAATCCTACCGAGGATCGATTTGTCGGAAAAATGGCTCAGCAGGTTCACCTACTACCTGCGCATTGAGACCGAGGCATATAGGGACTTTCTCTATATCGAGGCCTCCATCGACGGAATTAACTGGACAAATATTTACGGTCCAGGGGTCGGATATACAGGGTCCACGGGGGACACCTTTGTCAAAATCAGCGATGATATCTCTGCATATGATGGACAGCCTACGGTCTACATCAGGTTTCGTTTGGTTACCGACTCGCAAAATACCTTCGAAGGGGTCTATATCGATGATGTGGATATCATCTCTATCTCCCATATATACGATGGCGATGAATTCCAATTCCTCCAGGGAACTTCCATGGCCGCACCCCACGTCGCGGGGCTTGTGGGACTCATATTGACCAAGTACCCGATTCTGTCGTTGGAGGATCTTAGATGGCGAATCCTCAACGGGACGGATGTCCTTGAAGGCCTGAAGGGAAAGGTGGCAACGGGAGGGAGAATCAACGCCAATAACTCCCTCAGGCTGCCCATGGCTCCCAGAGATTTGTCCGCCTTACAGGTATCTGAAACGGAAATCGAGCTCAATTGGGTCGACACCTCCGTTGGCGAGGAAGGATTCATAATCGAGAGAAGGGAAAAAGACGAAGGCTTTCAGGAAATAGCACGAGTCGAACCCAATACTACTAGGTATTCCGATACGGACCTTGCAGGAGAATCCTCCTATACTTACCGCGTCAAAGCCTACAATCACTATGGAAACTCCGGTTATTCCAATGAAGCGGCGGCAGCCCAATCGGGTGGAGGTAGTAACCTTGCAGGGGGGAGTGGCGGTGGAGGTTGCTTTATCGCCACGGCGGCCTACGGCTCGCCGTATGGGAATTACATCGATCTCCTCCGCGCCTTTCGGGATGAATACCTCATGACCCATCCCATCGGCAAAAAATGGGTTGCCCTGTACTATCGATACAGTCCTCCCATGGCTGGATTCATAGTGGATCACCCGGGAATGAGGAAGGGGATTCGCATCGTTCTTTACCCCTTCGTCGCCTTGAGCGCGGCAACGGCCACG
>JAUWDQ010000082.1 GCA_030608745.1 Pseudomonadota bacterium
GGCGTCCAAGGTCAATACGGTTTCCCTCCTCATATCCCCGGCGGCATCAAGGGTTGTGAGATCGAAATATCCCCCTTCATCCAATGTCTCTGGGTTCTTATCCGACTTGAAATAGAAATATTCGAGCTCCGGCCCCACATAGAAAATGTATCCCATCTCCTTGAGACGCTCGAGATTTCTCTTCAGAACATATCTGGGATCACCCTCATAGGGAGACCCATCCGGATTCAGGATGTCACAGAACATCCTTGCCACGGCCTTCTCCTTGGGCCTCCAGGGGACGAGCTGAAAGGTCACGGGGTCGGGCCATGCCAGCATATCGCTCTCGTCAATTCGGGCAAACCCTTTGATGGATGAGCCGTCAAACCCCATACCCTCGTTAAAGGCCCCTTCCAGTTCATCATCGGTAATGGCAAAACTCTTCAATTGGCCCAAGATATCCGTAAACCAAAGCCTGATGAACTTCACGTCCCTCTCCTTGACAATTTTCCAAACATCCTTTTGAGTTAAAGATTCATATGGCATTAGGCTCCTCCTTTCAGGCAAAAAAGGTTCCCGAACTGTCTCTTTTGCTTCCGGTCACCCTAAAAAAAGAGGATGTTCAACGTGAACATCCCCGTTCCCGCACACACCGCAGTAAAGCATAATGAAATCCTCTTGTCAAGGTTTTAAGCACGCTCAAGGTGGGTTATGGACAACCTTATTTGCCAAGCCAGGCATTTCCATGGGATGAGTGTGTGAATGAAGAGTTCTCCGGGAAATCTCGGATCTTGTATATTGGCTTTTCTCACCATATAATTTAGGATGATGGAAAGAAACTGGGATATCCTAGGTTATGTTCAGGGGCCCCCATTCCCCTCGAGGATAGTTTCGCCTTACGACCAGGCCGAGATGGTCCTTGTCCCCGCGGGGGAGTTTACCTTGGGAATCGATGAGGGGGAGTTAATGCAGATTTTCGCCCTTGATGGCAAGAAAAACCCAGTCTTCATGACTGAGTCCCCTTCAAGGCGGGTTCTTGTAGATGATTATTATATCGATGCTTATCCGGTAACCAATACCCAATACGCCAAATTTATCGAGGAGACGGGCCACCGGAGACCCATTCTCTGGGGAAAAGAGGGGGGGGACGATCCGTTGCAGCCCGTGGTGGGATTGGGGTGGGATGATGGCAGAGTTTATGCCGCATGGGCGGGGAAAAGTCTTCCAACGGAAGAACTGTGGGAAAAGGCCGCCAGAGGCACTGATCGGCGCTGGTGGCCCTGGGGAAATGATTTTTGTGCCGGGTATATTAATTCTGGTGAGCTTCAGATTGGAAGGACCACCAATGTCACCCAGTTTCCCAAAGGTATCAGTCCCCATGGCTGTTACGATATGTCAGGGAATGTCTGGGAGATGTGCGAAGGATCCTGGATTGAGAATATGCCATTGATGAGGGGAGGATGCTTTTTGGGTCGAGCCACCTTTGTCAGGACTACGGTTCGGTGGTCCCCGGAAGATCCCGTAGATGGCGCCCATTGGTTGGGATTTCGGTGCGTCAAAGAGATTCCCAAAGGGGAGGTCAATTCCCACGAGAGCGCATAGATAAAGAATATTTTCCTTGATCTCGCCCGAACAGTTCCTTTTATGCGTGGAAGGGAGACTGATTCCATGGAGAGAAGAACTCAATTATCCGTCATCTTAATTAATACCCCGGGTGAGCTCGCGAAGCTCTGTGAAGTCCTGAGCACCTCGAACATTAACATTTTGGCCATGAATATTCAGAATGCTAAGGACGCGGTTAAGGAACTGTTCAAGATTAGGGAGAAGACCCGTAGGAGGATAGCCCTTGCGGAAAGCTACCGGGGTGTCCTCAAAGATTCTTCGGACTACTCCATCATCCGAATCGTGGTAGATAGGCCAGAAGAGGCAGAGAAAAGGTTAACGGAACTGGAATACCTTTTGGACTCGGAGCCAGTTTTGGTCTTTACCCTGATCAATAAACCCGGCATGCTGGGGCAAGTGGCAAAAAGGTTGGGTGAAGCGGGCATCAACATCAACTATACATACGGTTCCGTAATGGAAGATGTCGCAAGGTCCTTATTCATCATCCATGTTTCCGAAATCGACAAGGCCGAACAATTCTTCACCCACACCTGATCGAGGAACCTTTCGCCCACATCAGTGATCATCCTCCCGATATCATCGGCATGATAACCACTTTATCCTCATTTCGTATGAGGCTATCAAAATTCCCTACCCGTTGGTTGATGAGCACGATGGAACGATCCTCGGGGAATTCGACCTCCAGGATATCCCTCAGTTTCATCGGGCTTTCCAGTGAGATCCTCACCCTTTTCTTTCCGAAAATTTCCCCAAGATAACCGAGAAATCTAAATTCAGCCATTTTCCCCAAGGACTGAGACAACATCCCCCAATCCCAATCCCTCTAAGGTCTCCTTTTGCGGGGCGCCATCTTCATCCCAGCCCCTTATCTCATAATACCGGGAGAGCATCCCATCGTAACGAGCCCTGTCCAGCTTGTATCCCTTCAAATCGCCCTGATTCAGAGGCTCCTCGAACCACCTCGACGGGGGATAATCCATCTTCCTGCTCCAACTTCGACTCTCCCTAACCCAATACGACCGGATAAGGGTATAGATCCTGTCGCCCAACTCGGAGATCTCCTCCTGGGAAATCCCCACCCCTCTCGCGGCCTCAAGGTACTTCGGATACCAATGGAGGCCGAAATCCACCTCTATCCATGGGAGGCGGCAGGTCGTCATACTCTCAAACAATCCTCCTCTCAACCTCTGTAACTCGATGATCTTTTCGACCTTCTCCTTGCTATAGGAAAACCTATCAGTCGAGACTTCCCAAGAGATAACCCATGCGTCCTTGTGGTGGGCGCCAATGGGCGATGTACCATAGGAGAGGGCCATTCCAGGACAAGCGTGGCAGTCATATGCCGAAATCTCCAATCCTTTAACGTGCATCGCCCAGTCCTGAGAGTCACCTCCCACCCGTTCGGAGGCCTTCCGGACTCCCTCAAAAATGATCTCCCCGAGGCCTCTTCTCTTCACGATATCCTCGATGGCCTTTTGGCAGGCATCGAAATCCCCCCATTCGATCCGCGCCTCGATCAACTTCTTCTCGGATGCCTCCATCAAAAACCCCAGACAGCTCCCCAAGGATATCGTATCCAATCCGTATTCATCCGCCATTCGATTGAGGACCCCAACCTTTCTCAGGTCATCCATTCCGATATTGGAACCCAACATCCCCACGTTCTCGTAGTCCAACTCAGCATTCATATTTTCCGCATCCTTGATGATGTTTCCACACTGCATATTGCAGAGGGGGCACCCCTTTCGACCAACCTTCAACCTCTCCAGCGCATATCCATCCAGCCGTTTTGAGAAGCGGAAGGTTCCCTCCCTGAAATTAGACGTGGGGAGGCAGTTATTCTCATTAGCCCACTCGAAGACCTGCATGGTGCCCTGCCTTATCCAGAAATCATAATTCTCCTTGCCCTTAATCTCCCCGTAACCTTCCTTACCCATCTCCCGCAACCTCTCCACATCGAAGACGGGAATCTCCCCAGTGCCCCTAACGACGATGGCCTTGAGGTTCTTGGAGCCCATTACCGCTCCCATCCCCGGCCTACCGCCAGCCCTCCCCCTCTGGGACATTACCGTGGCAAATCGGACTATATTCTCCCCGCCCGGGCCAATGACCAGTACCCCCACGTTCTTCCCGTGCTTTGCCTCCAAGCTATCCTGGGCCTCAAAGCTCATCTTCCCCCATATATCGCGGGCATCAAGGATTTCCACCTTCTCATCTTGAATGGCGATGTAGCAGGGCCTCTCGGATTTTCCCTCCACGATCAATACATCGTAACCGGCCCTCCGTAAATGCACGGCAGCCATACTGCCGATATTTCCATCACCGTATCCCCCGGTGAGGGGGCTCTTGGAGGCAATGACCATCTTTCCGGAACTGGGTATGGGAAGGCCCGTTAGGGGACCTGTTGAAAAGACGATCTTATTCCCCTCCGACAATGGGTCGACACCGCTGACCTCATCCCAGAGGATCTTTGCGGCAAATCCCCTTCCTCCGAGGAACTTTCTCATCATCTCTTCCGGGATCTCTTCCTTCGACATTCTTCCGTCAGAAAGATTTACTCTTAAGATTTTCCCGGCATAGCCTTTCATCTCTCCACCTCCATGTTTCCGTAAATTCAGCTAAACCTGCAAAGGCCTGAGAACCTCAAAAATTTCCAACACCCACCGCATCCTTCAATAGCCGATAATCCTCATCCCCCTGGGCAAAGAGACCGGTATTTCCGAGGCGAACCTTCCTCAACCCCGTAGCCTTAACCTCGTGGAAAGCCTCTACCATCTCCTGGGCATTGGGATGTCGATAATCCTTCATCTGGTTTTCGGGGAAGAAGGCCAAAATGGTGAAGGGAATATTGCGGTCCAGGCGAGACAGGAGTATCCCAATTTCCCTCAATTGTGGCGTCTCCACCACCTTGGGGATGTAAAGAGAAAGGACCTCCAATACAAACCCTCTTTTGCACATCTCTTCCGGAAGGGTCAATATCCCACTGTTGGAACACCCCGTCAACCACCTGTGGGTTTCCTCGTCGAAGGCCTTGATATCCAACCAAAAGGAGTCCACACCCGCCTCCCTCAGCAGGTCTAAGTTTTCAGGGGTGAGACCATAGCCGTTTGTCTCGATCAAGACCCATAGGTGAGTCTTCTCCTTGATTAATCGGGCACACTCGGCATAGAAATCCGGCCTGCAGCAGAGATCGCCCCCGGTAAAACCCACGATATTTCTTGCCGGCCCGAACCCTTGGGGGCTCAAGACAATATCCCTCGGGAAAAGAATCTGAGGACAGCCTGATGACCTCTTTCCGGAGATTACGCAGGCCCCGCAACACCGACAACTATCGTGGGAGTGCCATGATGTGGCCCTATCCCTTGGCTCCTTCAGGGTTACCCTTTTATCGTAATCCACGCAGAGCATTGCAATCTCGGAGGGTGAATACCACGTGCCCCTCGCTACCTTGCTAAAATACCAGGAGTGACACTTGCGGCATGAAAAATTGCAGCCCGATTGGTAAATGGAAAGGTAGTTCTCAGGCCTGGAAAGGTGAATGGATTCGATGAGCCTCGATATCCTTCCGCCCTCCTCCTTTAGGGTTGCCTCACAGGCCAATACCCCTTTACCATCCATCCGGGTGATACAGCTCCCCCTCATATACCCTTGTTGAGCCAAACTGCACTTGGTCGACATGAATGCGTATTTCCCGTCGAATCAAATAAAAGGAAACAGAGAGGACCGTGTCGGCGACTATTTATGTATTGATACTACCATACCTGCTTCCTATCTTGCAAAAAAACTGCCCCAGTGTTTGTCTCAGATACGAATGGCACTGGTTTCATAATCTGGGGCGCTCTCATCATGGGTTTCAGCATATTGCCCATGAAAATGGGAGTGGATGAATAATCTCTTTATTTTGATGTATAATTTGATAAGATGTTTAACCAACGAAAAGGAGATCCGCATGAAGAGATTTGCAGCTGTTGTTTTCATCGGGGCCCTTGTAGCCCTTCCCATGAGGATAGGATACGCCAAATCTTTGAATGAATGGTTCATCAAGCCGGGGGGAAGTCCCCCTGTTATCAGCCACTGGTTTGCCTCCGAGGAACTCCACCACGGCGACGATTGGAAGATCTACGTGGAAGCCGATGACCCGGATGGGGATATGCGGGGATTTGTAGCCATCCTCGATCAGATAGGGTATGGGACGTATTCCTCCAGTTATGTACGCATCAAGAAGAGGCACCGGGAAGAGCTAAGGGGATATCTCGTTTTTCCCAGCTCCACTGGCATGGGCCTTTGGCTGTCCGAGTGGACTCAACTCAGCCTGACGGTATTCATCCGGGACAGGGGCGGGAACAAGAGCAACAAGGTGGTCTTTCCCCTCGTCCTTTCCCGCGGGGCCAAACAGGGATCACCGCCTCGTCCCTTCGATAGCGGCCGGCTGGATAAATTGGGGGTGGTCTGGTTCGACCTCGTCGAGCCTGAACTGGACGGAGACGACAACGAACGTCTACTACCCTAAGGGAAAAGAATGAAAGGCTTATGATTTGGGATTGAAGGTATTCGCCTTTCATTGTGAGGTCACCGAAAGGGGAATCACCCTAAAGGATCGCATCGGCGTCATCCTTAATAGCACCGAAAAATTCCTTCCCATGTGGATCCTCATGACTTTCTCTTTCCCTGGGATCCTTCGATTTGAATAGCCATACCGATAAGGGTTCTTGACGTTGGGTCAAGAATCCAATAGATTGGGTCACGGGGGGTTGGATTCGATGCAAAGGACTTCGCGAGTTCCGAGAGTTGGGAATCTTTTCCGGATTTTCATCCTTCTCTTTATCCCCATTTTCTTAGAACCTTCCTCCCTTTTGGGGGCGGCAAATCGCATAGCCATTGGGAAATTCATTATTGAGAAAGAAGCCGACGGCAGTCCCAAGGGCTGGAAGACCGTGACCTATTTCAATACCTCCCCAACCAGTTACGAGGTCCTCAAATATCGTGGGAGGTACGTCCTCAAGGCCGAGGGTATCGGCACCTCTTCCTCCCTCTTCAAAGAGGTGAAGGCGGAATTGAAGGACTACCCCATCATCTCCTGGAGATGGAAGATCAGCAACGTCATTCGACAGGCCATAGAGACTCGGGAAGACCGCAACGACAGCGCAGCTCGGGTCATCGTCGTCTTTCAGACTAGACCCGAAGAGATGCCCTTGCGGTATGGCCTCGAGTATCTGGTAAAGAAAATCATGAGGGGGAATGAGCCCTTCGGGCCCAGGATAGAATACATTTGGGGAAACAGGATCGAGAAGGGGCGGATCATCGATAACCCCTCGGTGACCCATTCCAAGGTCATCGTCCTGGAAAGCGGGGAAAAGAAGGCAAACCTATGGATAGGGGAGAAGAGAAATCTCTTGGATGATTATAGGGCTGCCTTCGGCACCGACCCGGAGGGAATCCTTGCCCTCGGTATCCAGACGGATACCGACCAGAGCAACGAGGGGGTAACGGCCTACTATGGGGAGGTTTTCCTGTCGAAACAGTGAAACGAGATTTCTGAAAAAGGAGCTCTGAACGGAAAATCATGTAATGTTGCGGTGCTGCAGTCAAACAAGGAATAAATCCTAAATCCGAAGCACTAAATACTAAACAATATCTAAATCCAAATGCCCAAATCCTAAATGTTTTGGTCATTTGATCATTAGTGCTTTGTATTTGTTTAGGGTTTAGAAATTAGAATTTCGGATTTGCGTGTATTCTCTCCTTTACGCAAATATTTCTGAGCGGCGATGAGCGACCTTTTCAGAGATTTCGAAATTCCAACGAATCTCCTTATCCCCTCACAAACTGATTATTGAGCATCTCGTCGTCAATAGTGGAGGAAGGGGAAAATCCATAGTTATGGCCCGGATATATGACGGTATTTCCGGGTAGGGTATAGAGCCTTGTTCTGATGGAATGTTCCAATTGCTCCCATGAAGCATAGGGGAAGTCCGTTCTTCCCACCGATCCCACGAAGAGCGTATCCCCGGTAAAGACTACTCCATCCCGATGGAGGCTTATTCCACCTGGGGAGTGACCAGGGGTATGAATCACCTCCAGCGCGATATCTCCCACCGTGATGGAGTCGCCGTCCTTGACGGTTATGTCGGCCGGGGGAGAAGGTTGCGCCCGGAACATATCAAGCATATAGGATGGAGTATGGACCAGCCATTCTTCCTCCGCTTCGTGGATGATAATCTCAGCCCCGGTTCTCCGTTTCATCTCTGCATTTCCCATGATGTGGTCAACATGGCCATGGGTATTGACGATATAGGTGATTTCGATCCCGAATTTCTTGGCCTCTTCGATCAACATCTTGGTCTCATCGGCCGGGTCGATTATCAAACCCTTACCGGTCTCCTCGTCCCCAACGAGGTAGGCGAAAACGGCGAAGCTCCCGACTTCATACTGTCCCAATACCATCTCTCCACCCTTGGACACTCGCTCCTCAAGGAGTCCGGGCTAGGATACACTTTTCTTGAAGTGAAAAATGATAAAAATCTCAGAAAATATAAACCATTCACCTTGACATTTCCACCCTTTTGGGATAAGGGAAGTTAGCCAAAGGCGCGAGAAGGAACCTATTGGCTACAACCGCACTGGCTTTGGCCTTGGACCCTTTCCTGGTGAAGGGTACAGAGGTATTTCGATCCCATGATCATAGAGAAGGGCCTCTTCCATTACCCGTGGGAAAACCCCATTGAGAATAATTGCAATAGCTATATTATTAGAGGAGATCTTACTGCCCTCATCGATGTTGGCCATCTCAAACACCTCGGAAGGCTCTTGGCGTACATGGAGGAAGACGGTTTCACCCCCGGAGACCTCAATCTCATCATGAGTACCCATTGTCATCCGGACCACTTCGAAGGCGTCTCGCAATTCGTGGAATCCGAGGTCGCCATGGCCATGCATCAAGAGGAGAAACGATACCTGAAAGCTCATGGAGAAACCCTTTATCAGATGATGGGGATTACATCCCCTCGCTTCAGGGCTGATTTCTACCTGAGGGAGGGTACCCTTAAACTGGGAAAGATCGACCTGGAGGTCTACCACACCCCTGGGCACTCTCCCGGCTCCATCTGTTTCTATTGGCCGCAAAAGAAAGTGCTCATCTCGGGGGATGTGGTATTCAGTGGCGGCGTGGGGAGGACGGATTTCCCCGGAGGCGATGCGAACCAATTGAAGCACAGTATCCAGAGGTTATCTCAACTGGATATCGAGGCCTTCCTTCCCGGGCATGGAGAGATCATCATGGGGAAACAGTCGGTGCTGCAGAATTTCAAATTTATCCAGGAAAATTATTTCCCCATTTTATGAATTCAGCAACTCCTTCTTCAATGCTTCCAATCGATTCCCGTAATCCCTTCGAAGCCTTTCCAAGGCCTCAATCCAATCCCTCTTCCCCTCCAGGCTTGGTTGAACTGCAGAGCCGGATATCCCCATGTCGGCCAATCTGCGGCGAAAAATCCCCTCGATTTCCCTGGCCCGGTCATCCCTGGAGGCCTTATACTCTGATACCAGAAGGTGCAACTTTTCCAAGGTCTTGGCCACCGGTTTCCCCTTCAGGGTTTCAATTCCCGTAACGACCCTGCGATTGTCCTTGGCGAGGTCAAGGGCATCCAAAAGCAGCAAGAGGAGTTCCCCTTTGACGACCTCCCTCTCCTCTACCTGCAACCCCTCTATCTCCTTCTGAAGGTAGGGTTGATTCCCCTGGACATCCATGTACCGATGGAAGATCGCATTGACTCTGGAGGTCCGTTCCTCTTTCTTGATCCTCTCCCTATCCCCGGAGGTGACCTTCATGCCTTTGGTTTTTTCCATCACAATATCCCACGTGCTTTTGATCTTCCCCATATTTCCAGGCTTCCCTTAAATTCCCTTTAAAAAGGTCCCTCCGTCGGCCAACTCACCCCCTCGATTCCAAGGGAATCATGGTTCCAAAACGATACCCTCTATGATGCCCTTTGCCTCCTCGAGATTACTCAACATCTCTTCAAAATCATCGATCTTCTCCTGGTATTCATCCATATCCTCCGAATCCTCGGTGAGAAGGCTAAGGCTTTCCCTCCAGTCTGCTAATATATTCTCTATTTCGAAGGTCAAGTTTTCAAGGCCTTGTTTTACTACCTCAAGATTTTCAGAAGCGGAAGATAGATACTCTTTTCTTTCAACTACCCCCACCGTTCTCCTCCTTCCAAAGACGTATTCATCTTATGAGTCCTATAATCCTGCCAGTAATTTGGGGAACTCCAAAAGGAATATTCCCTTCCCACCTATCCGTCTCCTTCTTAAACTTGCTCTTATACTTCTCCTCTAGTCCCGCGATGGGTCACCCATAGACGGTAAATCGCGTTCCAACCGAATCACGTCATGGTACCGTGAATCCTCCCATCCCATCCCCCTCAATAATCCCCTTCCGCTCCAGTTTGCGTAAAACTTTGCGGTACGCGTGCCCCTCCTTTTCCAACACCTCTATTCTGGAGGTGAGCTGAAGGATAAATTTGGGGATGACCAGGCCCATGATGATGAGCTGTGCCAGGGAAACAAGGGCAAACAAGCTTGAAACTCCTTCGCTACGTTCGAGGATCACGTTACCGGCTATGATGAAATACCAAACCACGGGGAAAAAATAGTAAAAGTACCAATACCTACAGAGA
>JAUWDQ010000085.1 GCA_030608745.1 Pseudomonadota bacterium
GGAGATGCGCCTCATCAGCGGACAAATGGCCAATACAGCCGTGTTCAGCGCGATGGTGGATTACATCAACCGCGCAGACCGCAAGCGCGAACCGCGGCGAATTCGCCAGGTGATGAACAACCACATTGGCAAGGGTGGTCACCTCAGCGCTCAGCCGATGGGCGCCCTGAGGGACTATGTTGCCCATGACCCGCGCACGGAGCGCCCGGCTGTGGTAAATTTCCCGGTGCTGGCCGACAATCACTACAACATTGACGTGCCAGCCACACTGGAACTTATCGATGAATATCGACCGGAGCTGATCATCTTCGGCAAGAGTATGGTCCTACACAAAGAACCGGTCGCTGAGATCTGCCAATTCCTTAACACCCAGGGTATTGATGCGGTGGTGATGTACGATATGGCCCACGTGCTCGGGCTCATCGGCCCGCACTTTCAACAGCCGTTTGCCGAAGGGGCGGACTTCGTGACCGGCTCGACGCACAAGACATTCTTCGGCACCCAGCGTGGCGTTGTGGGCAGCAGGTTCCAGGAGCACGAAGAGCGTTACGAGCTCTGGAAAGCCCTCTATCGGCGGTCATTCCCCGGCTCGGTGTCCAACCACCACCTCGGCACGTTGCTGGGGCTACTGATAGCCGCCAACGAGATGAACCACTTCAAGGACGAATACCAGACCAAGGTGATCGCCAACGCCAAGGCGTTCGCCAGAGCGATGAAGGACTGCGGCCTGGATGTCGCTGGCTATCCAACTATTGATTTTACCGAAACACACCAGGTGGTGGTGAATGTGGGTTACGGCTGCGGCCCGGAAATCGCCGGCCGACTCGAAGCCAACAACATAATTTGCAACTATCAGGCCAGCCCAGACGAAGAGGGCTTCACGGCCTCAGGGTCTCTGCGGATGGGCGTATCTGAGATGACTCGCTTCGGTATGGGAAAAGACGACTTCCGCGCCCTGGCTTTCCTGATTCACGACGTAGTGATGAACAAAGCTAACGTCACCGACCAGGTCAAGGAGTTGAGGGAACGGTTCTGCGAACTTCAGTTCTGCTTCCGCGGCAACGAATACGCCGACGTTATGGAGAAGCTTCACGAGCTTCTTTGAGAAGCAAGATGATAAGTGCAGCAAGAGTAGTGGGGGATCAGGCCCGTGCACTGAACAATGAAGCTTGGGTAAGCGAAATATGCAATCTTTGCAATCGTTTCTTAACTTCCAAAGCCGAATGTATTAATGATTGCCTTAGCGGAAGATGCAGCTAAGAGTAAGGAGGAGTAAGTTATGGATCTTTTCGCCAAGAGGGTTGGACTCATCGATACTGAGAATGCTTTTAAGATAGGGCCTTTAATCCGAGCCGTTGAGGAGCAGGGGAAAGAGGTGATTAAATGCAATCTGGGGGAGCCGGATTTCCCCGTTCCAGAATTTATCAAGGAGGAGGTCAAAGGGCAGCTTGATCGGGATAACACGCACTATTGTGATCCCCAGGGGATTCCTTCACTCCGTGCCGCCGTTGCAAAGCAGCTTGCGGAAACCCGAGGAATTCGGGCAACACCAGATCGAGTCGTGGTGTTTCCCGGTGCTAAACCTCCCATTGGCTTGTGCCAGCAAACCTATTGCGATCCCGGGGATGAGATCATTTACCCCAGCCCTGGATTTCCCATCTATGAATCATTTATCAATTATGTGGGGGCTCGCCCCGTCCCCCTGCATTTGAGCGAGGAGAGGAATTTTTCTTTTTCAGGGGTGGATATTGGACCTCTCATCACCCAGAAGACAAAGATGATCATCCTTAACTTCCCCTCGAATCCCACGGGAGGTGTGGCCTCTGCGGAACAACTTCGAGACCTAGCTGATGTGATTCAAAGGCGGTGTTCCCCAGACATTCGCGTGTTTTCCGATGAGGTGTATGAACAGATCATCTTCGATGACAACGAGCACCATAGTATCAGCTCGTGTCCAGGGATGGAGGAGATCACCATCCTGGTCAGTGGGGCTTCGAAAAGCTTTTCCTGGACGGGGGGCAGAATCGGCTGGGCTCTCTTCCCCACGGTGGAGGAGGCTGAGGTCTTCAGGAATCTCAATATTAACTATTTTTCCTGTATTCCTCCCTACAATCAGGAAGGAGCTCGTATCGCCCTTGAGTCACCACTCAGCCAGGATGCCATTCGGAAGATGGTGACCATTTTCCAGGAACGGAGGGAAATAGTCGTCGATGGACTGAATGCTATTGAGGGCATTCTTTGCCAAAAACCCAAGGGGGCATTCTATGCCTTCCCGAACATCAGCGAGGTATGTGGGAACCTGGGGATATTCGATGCATTCCGGAGTCTTCCTCCTAATATTCGGGGGAAGACAAGCCCTTCGACCCTTTTCCAGATGTTCTTGCTGTTCGAACATCAGGTGGCAACCATGGATCGGAAGTCCTTTGGTCGCATTGGAGCCGAGAACTTCCACTATTTGCGACTCTCCTTCGCCACGGACACGGAATCTCTGAGAGAGGGGTTGAGACGCATCTCCCGAGCCTGCGGGGACAGGGAAGGTTTCAGGCGTTTTTTCCACCGGGGAGAACGTCTCTATTGAAAGCGGTGTAACGTTCCCACCGAGAAATAGGGCCGGTTTTCTCGACCCTCGAATGAGATGACAGGAGGATAGAATACCATGAGGCCCAAAGTCTTAGCAAGCCGGTCCATTGCATTCATTCACCGATGATCTTCACGAGGACGCGCTTTTTCCTTCTGCCATTAAACTCTCCGTAAAAGATCTGCTCCCACGGCTCGAAGTCCAGCTTTCCATCGGTGATGGCGACCACAACCTACCGACCCATGGCCTGACGTTTCAGATGGGCTCAGAGATTCCGGCGACCCGATTGGGAAAGGGCGATCCATCAAATAGGGGGGAACCTGAGTCGGTAGAGCCTCTTACCTTGGAGTATCTTCTTCCTCATGAACCGGTTTTGCATGAGGCCGAAGGGAAAGTAGATTAGTCGGTTGACCAGTGTTGGTGGAAATTCCAATTGGAATCGTCTTATGATGGATCCGGGGGAGTAAAACTCCCTCCAAGCCCATTTCCATCCCTCCCGCAACTGTCGGCGGTTCATCCCCATGGGCTCGAAGTGAGGAGCGCGGTCCTGCTGGTCCTCCCTCAACCACCATCTCTCATCGGTCAACCTTCCCTCGGTCCTCATCCGATTATAGAATTCCGTGCCCGGATAGGGGGTCAGCATGGCGAACACCGCGGAGAAGATCTTGGCCTTGATGGCAAATTTCACCGTACGCTCGAAGACGGTGGGGTCGTCGTAATCAAATCCGAAGATGAAGGAGGCCCAGATGGCGATGCCATTTCGGTGGAGTGAGTTGATAACCTCCATGTAATGGGAGGGCCTATTTTGAAACTTGCCAATCGAGGTGATATTTTTTTCAATAATGGATTCAAAGCCGATAAGCAAGCCGATGCAGCCGCTTTGGGCCATCAAACGAATGGTCTTCTCGTCCCTTAACCCGGCCAGGGAAGCCTGCCCCATCCATTTCTTTTTCAAGGGAGTGATAGCCTGAAGCAGTTCCCTTGAATATCCCGGATGCCCGATGATGTTGTCGTCGTTAAACATGATGAGTTTATGGCGCATTCCCTTGACTTCGGATATGACATCGTTCAACGGACGGAGTCGAAAGGTATCCCCGAAGAATGTCCTCACCGAACAGAATTCACACCGATAGGGACATCCCCTCGTGGCCTGAACTACGCCCAGGGGGAAATATCCCTTGGACCCATGGATGTCGCGGCGCGGTACGGGTAAGGTCGAAAGATCGGTCAACCGATTTTGTCGATAAGAGGCCTTCAAATTTCCTCTTTGGAAGTCCTTCAGCAATTGAGGCCAGCTCTGCTCAGCCTCGCCAATCACGACGGCATCGGCGTGTTCGGCGGCCTCATCAGGTACGGCAGTTGGATGGATGCCTCCCAATACGACCCTTATCCCCTTTTTCCGATAGGCGTCTGCGATTTGATAGGCCCTCAAGGCCGTAGTGCTGAGGACGGTGATTCCAACGAGATCGACGTCCTTGAGATTCCTCTCGGGGTCAATGGGGTTGATTAGATCATCGGTGAAGGAGATTTTGGCCTCAGGGGGAGTGAGGGAGGCAATAAGGGGCAGGGAGAGGTTGGGAACGCGGGCGTTTTCCTCCGAGGCCGGAGAGATGAGTTCCAGTTTCAAAGGCTTGCTCCAGGGAAATTCGAATTCTTATGGTAATGGAACATCGCTTCCTTTGTCAAGGGCTTGGGTTGGTTTTTTGTGGGCTTTAGCCTTTCTGGTTCTCCCTTTTGGTTTTCTGTTGAAAAATGTCTTTATTAGACGTATTATGTGAATAATAAAGGGAAATCCAGATGATAGGACTGTTTAAAAAGGGTCATCTCATTATCATCGGGGGCGGTTTGGCCGGCTGTGAGGCGGCTTGGCAAGCATCATCCCGGGGAACGAAGGTGACCCTCTTTGAGATGAAGCCAAGCCGGTTTTCACCTGCCCATCGATCGGACAATTTTGGGGAATTGGTCTGCAGCAATTCGCTGAAGTCAACCTCCCTGGAGAACGCCGTTGGTTTGTTAAAGGAGGAGATGAGGCGTCTCGGTTCTCTGGTTATGGAGGCGGCCGATCACACGAAGGTGCCTGCAGGGGGATCTTTGGCCGTGGACAGGGAGGCCTTTGCCGGTTATATCACCCGGGCCTTGGAGAAAAGGGAGGGCGTGGAACTGGTCAGAAGGGAGGTGGATCGAATTCCCCTCCATTTTCCAACCATCATCGCCACGGGGCCTCTGACATCGGATCGACTTGCAAAGGAGATCATGGTTCTAACGGGAACCCGATCCCTCTATTTCTACGACGCCATCTCCCCCATTGTCGCCCATGAATCCATTAATATGGAGGTCACCTTTAGGGCGTCCAGATATGGAAAAGGAGGGGATGACTACATCAACTGCCCCATGACCAAAGAACACTACTATCGCTTTGTCGATGAATTGCTCAAGGCTGAAAGGGTTCCGACGAGGGATTTTGAGAGAGCCCTCCCCTTCGAGGGATGTCTGCCCTTAGAGGAAATGGCGGAACGGGGTGCTGATACCTTGGCGTTCGGTCCATTAAAACCCGTTGGTTTAATCGATCCCAAGACGGGGCAACAACCTTTTGCCGTAGTCCAATTGAGGCAGGATAACCTCTCGGGTACCTTATACAGCATGGTGGGGTTTCAGACAAAGTTAAGATGGGGTGAACAGGAGCGAATTTTCAGGATGATTCCGGGACTGGAAAGGGCGGAGTTCTTTCGATTTGGAAGCCAACATCGGAATACATTCATCAATGCGCCCAAGGTGTTGAGGAACACTCTTCAGGGGAGGAAGCAACCGAATATCTTGTTTGCGGGGCAGTTGACAGGCGTAGAGGGCTACGTGGAGTCTGCGGCTATGGGATTGCTGGCTGGGTTGAATGGCCACCGGTTGATGAGGGAAATGGACTTTGTGGTCCCACCTCCAACGACGGCCCTGGGATCATTGATTACGTATATAACGAAACCTGCTTTTAAGGATTTTCAGCCCATGAACGTCAATTTCGGCCTCTTTCCTCCATTGAGCCCAAAGCTCAGGGGCAGGCTCAAAAGGAGGAGGTTGGCGGAAAGGGCCTTGAAGGATCTGGAAGCTTGGAAAAAAGAGATAGGGTAGGGCTTTTGGGGTCATTTTTCAGTGAGGATTGACGGCTTCGTAAAAAGTCCAACTGCTGCGTTAAACTTCATCTTTCGTCATTGCGACGTACTGTAAGTACGCCTCATTCCTCAAGATTCGCAAGCCTTGCATTTGGAACTTTTTACTTTGCCGTCCCATTTTTGACTTTTTACGAGGTTATCAGGATTGGATGAGGAGAAAGGGTTTTGTCATCGCTTTAGTCCTGGCCGCGTTGATTTACTTGCTATTCGTCAAGCCCCTTCTCATCTCAGAGGAAGCCAGAATAAAAAGGGGTGTAAAGGAGGGAGTTCAGGCCATCGAGGCCAAGGACCTGGGGAAATGTCTCCGGCATGTTTCCCTTCATTATAAGGATGAATATGGGTTAACGTATATGGGTGTTAAAGGGCTTTTAACCCGAATCTTCCAGGAATTCGATGTCTTCGAAATTAACCTTAGAAATGTCCGGATCACCTTCCTCGATAAGGAAGCAGCCTCCGTAACCTTCGGCCTCAAGGTGAAGGTGAGTTATGGGGGGCAAAAAGCCTATCTCCTGGGGTCTGGGGATTTTTGGAATCAGATAAAGATGAGTTTCGTCAAAGAGGGGCGTAGATGGAAGGTGACCCAAGTGGAAGGGGTTGAGGCCCATGGGATCGGGCAAGGATTGCCAAAGGTGGTAAGGAGATGCCTGGAGAATACTGTTTGAAGTGCGGCAAGCGTTTGCCAGAGGGAAGCTTAAAATACGTCGTGGATATTCGGGTTTATGCGGATTTCGATGGGGTATTGGACTTTCCCCGGGGAGACATCGAGGAGGAAGTGCACCGATTGATGGGTGAGATTGAGAGGATGGATCCCCATGAACTGGAAAAGGACGTCTACCAAGAGATGGCTTTTCTCCTCTGTAAGGGATGTAGGGACAGATTTATGGAAGATCCCCTCTCCAGAGGTGAAGGGCCTTATCCTGCGGGAGAGGGCTCCTCTCAATTTATCCATTGATGAAACGGGCGCAGGGTCATGGTGTGATGAGAGCTCGTGAGTTCCGCCCGAAGGGCGATGGGGGGATTGGGTGCCGGATACCCTTTGAACCCAATACCCGAGAAGGGTGATAGCATCTCACAGCGAATCCTGGCGGGCGTTGCGGTATGACTTTGATCAAGGGTTTTCATCGTAGGAGGAAGGATACGTGGGGCAAGAGGGTGGCCGGGAAGATCGTCCTCGTGCCTGTGGGGAAGGTCGATGGCAGGATATTGGAGGGCTTGCAAGAATCCACAGGGAAAATCTTCGAGAAAGAGGTTTACATGGGGCAACCCTTACATTCCCCTGATTATGCTTACGACGGGAGGAGAAAGCAGTATTTCTCATCGGCCATCCTTCTCAAACTCAGGGAGGTCGAGAGGGGAGTGGGAGATCGGGTTCTCGGCGTGGCTGACCTTGACCTCTATGTTCCCTCCTTGAATTTCGTGTTTGGGGAGGCCGACTTGGAAAATCGGGTGGCGATTATCTCCCTTTGTCGATTGAGCCAGGAATTTTACGGTTTGTCCGAGGATATTGATCGGTTTAAGGAACGGGTTCTCAAGGAAGCGGTTCATGAATTAGGCCATACCTACGGGTTGGGACATTGCTCCAATCCACACTGCGTTATGCACTTCTCCAATAGCCTATTGGATACGGATATCAAAAAGGCCTCCTTATGTCCACAATGCGAAAAGCGGCTTTAATAGGGGTGGTTAGTTCGGATGAGATTCTTATCGGCCTCTTTTCTGCCCCCGTTTGTCCCGCTGAGTGGACTTTCCTTTAAGGATTACAATGGTTGTACCCCGTCCCATCCGTCCCGAACGATTCCAAGGAGGCGAGATCGAGGTGTTCGAAGCAATCCTCTTTGATCGACTATCCGACAAAAGGGTGCAGTGCACTATCTGTCAGCGCCGGTGTGTTATATCGGAAGGCCAAAAGGGATATTGTGAGACCAGGGTGAATCGGGGAGGCAGCTTCTACTCCCTGATCTATGGGCGGGTGTCCACGATGATGGTTTCCCCGATTGAGAAAAAGCCCCTTTTCCACTACTATCCGGGCAGCCACTGGCTTTCCCTGGGGAGCTTGGGTTGCAATTTCAAGTGCCCCGGCTGTCAGAATTGGGATATCGCCCGTGCAAAGCCAGAAGAGGGAGAAGGAACCATCCGGTACCTCTCACCGGGGAAAGTCCTTCAGTTGGCGAAGGATAACGAATGTGTGGGAATTTCCTGGACCTACAATGAACCGACCCTCTGGTTTGAATATACTTTAGACTGCGCGAAATTTGCCAAGGAGAAAGGGTTGAAGACCAACTATGTTACGAATGGGTTTATCACAGCCGCGGCATTGGATTTAATAGGGCCCTACCTGGATTCCTTTCGGGTCGATATCAAGGGATTCTCCCGTGAGAGCTACCGGAGAATCGCTCATCTGGACCGTTTTGAAGGGATTTTGGAGGTGACCATTAGGGCACAGCGGAGATGGGGCATGCATGTGGAGATAATTTCCAACCTTATTCCCGGATTTAACGATGACATGCAACAGCTGAAAAATATCGCGGCTTGGATTCGTCGGTCCCTGGGAAAATCTACTCCATGGCATGTAACCCGGTTTGTTCCCCATTTAGACCTTTCACATCTACCTTCCACCCCCATAAAGGTATTGGAGATGGCAAGGGAGATTGGTCTGAAGGAGGGCTTGGAATACGTCTATTTGGGGAATGTCCATGGACACCACGCCGAGAATACCTATTGCCCCCGTTGTGGAAATCTCCTTATTCGAAGAGGTGGGTTCAGCATCCTGAGGAATGATATTGTCGATGGCAGATGTATCCACTGCGGTTCCCCAATTTGGGGGACCTTCGATTCATGAGGCACGGACACATGGGTCTCATTCTGGTTCCGCCTCCCACGGTTGATGAAAAGGGCTTTGAGCTTTTTCTCGGCCAATTTGGCCGGAGGCCGTGGGTGGAATCTCACCGAATAGGTATCGACTTAGAGGATGTTACGTTTATCGATCCTTACGGGATGGTGGGGATGCTGGAATTTGGGTATTACCTTAAATCACTGGGGAAAGAGGTCATTTTGCGCGTTCCCAAGACAGGGGAGGTTTCGAAGTATCTGGAAAGAATGGATTTTTTTCGCCTCCATTTGGGACTATTCATCTTGGACCCTCCTCGTCTCGATTTCACGGAGAAATATCACAGGAGTAGCTCCTCGGATGTCCTCTTGGAAATCACCAGAATTGAAAAATCCGACGACATCCATTTTATCGTCGATCGAGTAAGGGATAGAGCTGGATCGATCTTAGAGGCCCATCTCCACTACGACGAGAGGGCCATTCATCATTTTATCGTGGCGTTATCAGAAGTATGTCAAAACATACTGGAGCACAGCCAAAACATCGGGTACGTGGGAATCCAGAAATATTTCTATGCTAAGAGCCTAGCCAAGAATGTCGTGAAGATCGCCGTAATGGATCTGGGGATCGGAATAAAGAACTCCCTATCCCCTCGCTTCTCATCGGTTTTCGGTGAAAAGTGGACTGATTTACTGGCCATTGAAAAGGCCCTGTTGCATGGTGCATCAAGATATGAGGATATTGGCCGTGGTCATGGTCTCACTGAGGTACGGAAATTCGTGCAAAAATGGAACGGGAAAATTTCAATACGTTCGGGTACCGCCAAATTTTCCCTCCTTCCATCCTGGGAAAAGGGGTCAAGGGTACATTCCGGAGTTACCTTTTTTCCTGGCACACAGATCAGCCTGGTCCTACCCGAGATGGGCGGATAAGCGATCGTCCCCATTCGGAGAGGACACCTATCACTTCCAGCCTCTAAAGGGGTTGTTGCCCAAATCCCCTTTCGCTTTCTGAAAAGAATTTTTGGCCATTCTAAAGTTCGCTTCACTGCAAAGAACGCCCGGGCGCTACTTCGTCGCACAACTTGTTTAGGACCACATGAATATTTGCATATAGCAGAGAATACAAGCAAATCCGAAATCCTAATTTCTAAACCCTAAACAAATATAAAGCACTAATGATCAAATGACCAAAACGTTGAGGATTTGGACATTTGGATTTAGATATTGTTTAGTATTTAGTGTTTCGGATTTAGGATTTATTCCTTGTTTGACTGCAGCACTGCAACACTGCATAATTTTCCGCTCGGAACTCCTTTTTCCAGTTTTTCAGAGATCTCGG
>JAUWDQ010000059.1 GCA_030608745.1 Pseudomonadota bacterium
CCTCATGGGCAACGGTATTCTCCAGAAACTTGGGAACTGGGATCCGTATCTCCTTGAAATCTTACGAAAAATGAATAGAATGGGGGAATAGGAGTTGCAGTTCTACGGTGTTGCGGCGAAATACAAGTGTTGCAGTGCTGCAGTCATGCGGTTGTGCGGTAGACATTTTAATTCAACTATGTGGTAAATTCGCACTCAGAGCTCCCTTTACAGTTTTTCAGTGATCTCATAGTGGTGCATTAACAAGGAGTAACGGATTGGATTTCATCGGTAAGGTTAGGGCAACGGTGGAAAACTATCGGATGTTCGAAGAAGGGGATACCGTAATCGTAGGGGTCTCAGGAGGGGTCGATTCGGTGGTCCTCCTCCACGTATTGATGCTCCTTCGGGATGAGTATGATCTATCCATGGTCGTCGCACACCTGGATCACGGCATTCGGGGGGAGGAGTCGCGGCGGGAGGGGGATTTTGTCCGGGACTTGGCCCACGGCATGAGCCTTCCCTTCGAAGCAGCGGTGGCCGATGTTCCGGTCCTGGCGAAAAAGCAACGCATTACCCTGCAGGAGGCGGCCAGGGAGGCGCGCTATCGTTATTACGAGGAGATAAGGAAAAAATACAACGCACAAAGGGTCGCCACGGGGCAGACAGCCGACGATCAGGCGGAGACGATTCTGATGCGAGTGATTCGTGGGGCGGGTTTGAAAGGGTTAAAGGGAATCCCGCCTGTCCGCGGAGGCGTCTATATTCGTCCACTCATTGAGACATCGAGGCAGGAGGTGGAAAGGTTCGCCAGTAGCGAGGGGCTTTCTTTTGTCACCGACAGTTCCAATATCAAGGACATCTATCTGAGAAATAAGGTTCGGCATGACCTCATTCCCCATTTGGAAAGGGAATATAACCCCAGTATCAGGGTAGGTTTGAACAGAATGGCCACGATTCTCTCCCGAGAGGATGACTATTTGGACCAAAAAGCAGAAGAAGCGATGGCCGGGCTGATGAAGGGGAATGGTGAGGAGCTTAGCCTCGATATCCCGAGGCTCACGGCATTTCACGAGGCACTGTGGTTCCGGGTACTCCAAAAGGCTTTGGCCAGAGTGCTCGGAGGAGATCTGAGGAGTATTAAAACAGTTCATCTGGACGGGATTTGTCGCCTTCTGGCCCATCGGGCACCCAATAAGGTGCTGTGCCTTCCCCAGGGAATCTACGCCGAAAAGCGCTATACGGAGCTCTTTATCAGGAGGGGGAGGCTTCCTACCGTTTTTCCCTTCGAATACATCGTCCATGCCCCTGGGGTCACCATACTGGAGGGCTTGGGGAAGAAGCTCGTTACCCGAATAGAGAGGGCAAAACAGGGTATCTCGATGGATGTCGATTCCAAGGTCGCCCACTTAGACGATGATAAACTGCTCCACCCCTTGATCCTGAGGAGTTTGGAGGAGGGAGATCGATTCATTCCCTTGGGGATGAAGGGCCACAAGAAACTAAAGGATTTTTTTATAGATTCCAAAGTTCCCAAAGCCCTTCGCCGACAAATCCCACTGTTGGTTTCAGCAGGCGACATCGTTTGGGTAGTAGGGTACCGGATCAGCGAACACTTCAAGTTCACGGAAGGGTCGAAGAGGCTTCTCAAGGCTGAGTACCTGGACTATCCTTAATCTTCCTGTCCGCATTCCTCCTGACTGCCCTTGAGCTTTGATAGAGCATGGGGTAGGGCGGGGAGAATCGCCTTTAGGCACTCCCTTACGGCTTTTGGGCTACCGGGCAGGTTGACGATGAGGGTTTGTTTCCTGATTCCGCAGATGGCCCTGGAGATCATGGCGTGGGGAGTCTTCTTAAGTCCCTCTGCCCTCATGGTTTCCGAGAAGCCCGGAACTTCCTTATCGATTACCTCCAGGGTCGCATCCGGGGTGAGATCCCTGGGGCTCAGACCCGTTCCCCCCGTAGTCAAGACGAGGTCCGAATGGAGGGAATCCACACATCGAATGAGAGCCTCTTTGATCATATCCCTCTCGTCCGGGAGGACCTCATAGTGGATTACTTCGGAGGGAAGCCCTTTCAGGAAGTCCTGAATGGTGCTTCCGCTGGAATCCTCCCTTTCCCCTCGTGCCCCCTTGTCGCTGATGGTCAAGATGGAGACCTTGATCCTCATTCCTCGGTCACCTCTATGGAATCGCCCACTGCGATTTGGCCCGGATGGATGACTTCGGCGAAAACCCCCTCCCGGGGCATAACACAATCTCCCATCTGATAGTAGATGGCACAGCGGTCGTGGCACTCTTTTCCCTTCTGAGTCATTCTGAGGATCACCTCCTGCCCGACCCTCAACGTGGTCCCAATGGGCAGGTTCAGGAGGTCGATGTCCTCCGTTGTAATGTTCTCCGCGAAGTCCCCATAGGCCGCTTCCAGTCCTTTTTGCCTCATTTTGTCAATGCTTTCGTTGGCGAGAAGGCTCACCTGACGGTGCCAATGACCGCCATGGGCATCCCCCTTGAGTCCAAAAGCCATCAGGAGTTCACATCTGCGGACATTTCGTTTCTTGGTCCCCTTATTCCGGCTAATGTTCACCGCCACTACTTTACCCTTGCTGCCCATCCTTCCTTTCCCCTTTCCACTGAAAGGTGCCGCTTTTGCCGCCTTTCTTTTCAACCAGGTGGATATCCGAGATGATCATGCCTCGATCCACCGCCTTACACATGTCATAGATGGTCAGAGCTGCCGTGGAGACGGCCAGAAATGCCTCCATCTCTACTCCTGTTTGACCCTTGGTTTTGACCCTGGCCTCGATCTCGATTTTGTTCTCTCCTGGGGAGGGAAAGAAGTTTATCTCCACGTTGGTGATGTTCAGGGGGTGACACATTGGGATGAGGTCAGCGGTTCGCTTTGCCCCCATGACCCCCGCTATTCGGGCTACCCCCAGGACATCTCCCTTCGCGATCCTTCTGTCCATGATCATCCGGAAGGTTTCCCGATTCATGGAGATGGACCCGCGGGCAATGGCTTCCCTCAAGGTAGCCTCCTTTTGGCTTACGTCCACCATCCTGGCCTTTCCCTCTTCATCGAAATGGGTGAAATCCTTCTTTCCCTTCATATCGGTGTTCCATATCTACTCACGAATCATCCCCCAATAGCTGCCATGTTTCGTTGACATTTCCTAAATTGGGACGTATCCATCCTGTGTCTTTGCGGCTTGTTGTGTAAAGCCGTGGTGAGGAGATCCCTCAATTTCTTATCGCTGCAGCGATTTCTTAAATGGGACCTCAGATCGATTTCGTTATCGGAGAAGAGGCACGCCCTCAACTTCCCGTCGGGCGTCAACCTCAACCGGTTGCAATTTTTGCAGAAATAGCTGCTGATGGGGCTGATGAAGCCGAGTTCTCCGACAGCCCCCTGGAGGCGAAATCGCTCAGCAGGACCATCCCTTTCGTCGCCGTTCACGGGGATCAAGGTTCCCATTTTGCCGATCTTTTCTTTGATCCTATCGACGGTCAACACATGATCGCGGTTCCAGAAATCCACCCCGGCAGTAGGCATGAACTCGATGAAGCGGACGGTCAGGGGTTTCTCCATGGTCAACCTCGTAAACTGGAGGATTTCGTCGTCATTGAACCCCTTAATGGCCACTACGTTGAGCTTCACGGGGGAGAGTCCGACTTCAATGGCCTTTTCAATCCCAGTTTGTACTTCGGGGAAGCGATCCCTTCTGGTGATGTAAGCGAATTTCTCCCTATTTAACGTATCAAGGCTGATGTTAATTCGCTTGATCCCAACCCTGGCAAGGTCCGCGGCGAATTCCCCCAGGAGGACTCCATTCGTGGTCACGCTGAGGTCCCTGATTTCCTGGATTTGTGAAATCCCATGGATGAGATCCAAGACTTCCTTTCTGGCCAGTGGTTCCCCCCCGGTCAGGCGGATTTTGTTGATGCCTAATTGGCCGAACAACCTTATCACCCGGAGGATTTCTTCATATCTCAGGACCTCCTCGTGGGAGGTCAGGGGGATACCTTCTTCGGGCATACAGTACCTGCATCTCAAATTACACCGATCGGTGACGGAGACCCGGAGGTAATTTATCCTTCTTGCGAAGTTATCCATCAGCATCGTTTCAACTCGCTTCCCATCTGCGGAGATGAGAGCCTCCCATTTTGCTCGCGGTTCCCTTAAACCCGTTGCTCATGATACATCCACCTTGGCCTTCACCTTTGTGTCCTTGAAGTGCTCCTTAATGCGATTTCCCCTCAGGTTCACTTGAAGGCCTCATTCGACATCTTCATACTCCTCCTGCTGTTCTGCCCCCTGCTCTCCCTCGTCAATCTCGATATCTTCTTCTGCTTTGATGGAGACAAGTTCAGCGTCTATTTCCCTCGCAATTGCCTCCAATTCCGCTTTGGAAAGGCGGTCTTTATAGAAATGGATGTCCCCGCCTTGAACCGCGACGATGCCGTACCGATATCTACCACTCCCGTTCTCCCTCACGAAAACCTTCGATTTCGCCATGGCCATTCCCCTCTTTGCATTATATTCAATCTGGCCTTTCCACAACAAAGAACCAATGCGCTTAATAAAAAAACCAACACCCGCGTTTGGGCGTTGGTTTTTCCCCTCTCTCAGGAAGAAAGCCTCTCCTTTCCAAACACGGGAGGTACAGCCGTTTCCAGCTATGCCCTATCGGCCGTTCCCCATACCCCAACCCTTCAGGGTTTAGGAGGAATGGCTCGGAGAATATAAGTTCGCTTATAACTATCTCATATATTTTCGAAAAAAGTCAATAGGGGAATTCTTGACCTTGGATAAACCCGTTTCCTGAGTCTTACAGGAAATATTTTTGTAACCTGATTATATGGGAGTTCAGAGGTTCTGCCCCAGCTGGAACATCCCAACCGGAACAGTGGGCCGATGGATTGATGGAATGTTGGAATGATGGAATATTGGCTATCAAAAAGGAAAAAGCGTTACTTTTGGTTCAGGAGGCTCGCCCTGTGGAATAGGCTTGCCGCCATTCCACGGGGCAAGCTTGAGGATCCCTGAGTTTATCCTGAGGAACGAAGGACCTGAGGCACAAGGCAAAATATTCTTGGCCGTCAGCCTCAAGTCCAGCGCAGGCGGACGATCGTCCAACCTCTATCAGGGTAATACCTATCTATGCACTCATCATTCCAATATTCCAGCTGGGGCAAAACCTCTGAGTTCTCATATGATTAGGTTCCAAAAATACTTCCTCGAGAGGTAAGGAAACTTCATCCAATTTTTAGCTTGAAAATGGACCCAAATTATCCTATGTAAAGGGTAAATCCGATTCGAGGGACTCCCGAAAGGAGCATGGAAAGATGAAACGGGATGGTGAATTTCAAGCGCTGGCCCAGGTCATGGACCGCCTGCGGGGAAAAGATGGGTGTCCATGGGATAAAAAACAGACCTTTGAAAGCCTGAAGACCTTTCTCATCGAGGAGGTCTACGAGATCCTTGAGGCAATCGATGAGGGCTCTCCAGAAGGGTTAAAGGAAGAGTTGGGGGACCTTTTAATGCACATATTCTTTTTGGCTCAAATCTCGAAGGAGAGGGGGAACTTCGACATTAACGATGTTGCAAGGTCGGCCGTCACCAAAATGGTCAATCGCCACCCCCATGTCTTCGGCGGAACCAGGGCATCCACCCCCGAAGAAGTCGAGGTCAATTGGTCGGAATTGAAGCGTAGGGAGAAAGGTAAATCCAAGGCTATCTCCCTGCTCAATGATATCCCCCTTCACCTCCCGGCACTGCTGAGAGCCTACCGGCTCACCCAAAGGGCCTCAAGGGTTGGTTTCGACTGGGAGTGCATAGCAGACCTATTCGAAAAAATCGAGGAGGAATTGAAGGAGTTTAAAGAGGCCCTTCGAGAGGGCGACAAAAAGCGAATCGGGGCTGAGTATGGCGATCTCCTTTTCGCCTTGGCCAATGTAGGAAGGTTCATCAAGATCAATCCCGAAGAGGCCGTGAGGAAGGCAATCTCAAAATTCATTACTCGCTTCCAGTACATGGAAAGGGTGCTCGCCAAAAGGAAAAAGAGCCTGAAGGAGGCTTCTCTTCGGGAAATGGACCAAATCTGGGAGGAGGCCAAGGCATTGGAACCCCTCAATTCCCATAACAAAGCAACTCCGCAACGTTGAGCTGATATTCATTGGGGTCGAGGGGCTTGGCGATGGCATTCTTGTGTTTTCCCTTCTCGTCATCTACCTCCGCCAAATCGATTGCTCCCCTTCCCTTATACTCCCCGTCCTGAAAATGGATCCGTAATACCTTCGGCCGATCAATCAACTCCATGTCCTTGTTGGGGGCAACTACAATGCCCATCTCCCCATTACCAAGGATCACAAGGGTACCAACGGGATAAACACCGATCATATGCACGAACAGCTTCACTAACGTTGGATCGAAATCCCTGCCGCCTCGTTCCAACAGGAGGCCCGTTGTCCGATCGGAAAAGACGGGGAAAAGCCGATAGGAGGGAGATCGTACGAGGTTATCGTAAAAATCGCCAATGGCGATTATCTTTCCGAACAGCGTAACTTCCCTTTTGGCGGCCAACTTTGGATACCCCGTCAGATCCTCTTTCATATGATGTTCAAATGCCGTCTCGATCATCCTCGCCGTGGTTTCATTCCAACCATTCGCCTCAACAATGGTCTCCACGCCATAAATCGGATGCTTCTGTATAACCTTCCACTCATCGGCGGTCAGCTGGCCCGACTTGTTCAGGATCGATTGCGGGATCCTAATCTTCCCGATGTCGTGGAAGAGGCTTGCGATACCCAGTTGAACGAGATTTTTCTTGGGGAGTTCCAATTGGAGCCCCAAAGCGATGGAATAGATTGCCACGTTCACGGAATGATTGTATACGTACTGGCCATAGTCCTTTATCATGGCCAAACCTAAAAGGATATACTCATCTTCCATAAAAAAGGTCGCAATCTGTTGCATCAGCCTTTTGGCCTTCCTCATATTGAATGCCTTCCCATCTGCTACATCTTCCATGATTTCCCGTACGATCCCAATGGCCGCAAAATAGAGTTCCCTGGCATAGCGCCTTCTCTCGGCCGTTTGGGGGAGAGTCTCCTCCTTTAACTCCACCCTAGCCACGGTAATGGAATTGATCTCCCGAGCGATGAATTCCTTCATCAGGAAGCGGGGGTTATTTTCATCCCCCTCCTTCAATGCCACCAGGAGAAAGATTAACTCCTTCAATTCCCTATCATCTAAGGGATTACGGATCTCGAGTTTCCCGATCCGGAGTCCTATCAAATTCCTCATGAACGATTTGAAAACGGTATGATCCTCCGGTTTCCCCTGAATTTTCCGGTCGTTCACGAGGAGGCCTTCATCAGCGATCCCCAAGGTAATCCCCCCCTCGGAAAGGATGAGGTGATTGATTAAGCGGAGATACTCAGAGATCGACTGATCAAGGGCAACGTTATCGGCCCCATGAACCTGGGCGGCCTTCATGAGGCTATGGAGGCCCAGGATAAACTGGCTCCTCATTTGCCTCACCTCCATAACCGGTGGTGGAGGTTTGACCCAATCGGGGGTAACGAACCGAACCTTCTCCTTCTCCTCGTCAACCATGTTAACCCCTTAAGACAGTTCCACCAATGCCCGGCGACACGCTTCGCGCAGTGACTCGTCCCGCGATCCCGCGCCCACCTCGAGCACCTCCTTCGCCTCCTGTGTCCCGATCCTGATCAGGGTCTCAATGGCACAGGCCCGGATCTCCTCTGCCTTAGCCCGCCCGAACCATTTTCTCCCCTCTACGAGAGAGTACAACAGGGGAATGGAACTGTTCGATCGTATCATTCCAATCGCCTTAAAAAAGGCCTTGATCTCTTGCAATTCCTTCTTATAGAACTCCTTCGATAGCATTCTTTCCATAAGGGGAGTCAAAGCCTCCTCCCCCATCCTTGCCAGGTTGAGGGCTGCGTTTCCCCTTATTTTGATATCCTGATCTTCCAGGGAGCGAACCATGTGCTGCATCGCCTCGGCCCCCCCGATTAGTCCCAAGGCCTGAAGGGCCTCCCTTCTCACCCGCACGTCCTCATGTTGAAGGGCTTTCCCAATATGTGGAACGGCTTCCTCTTTCCCGATTCGTCCGAGTATATAGACGATATTACGGACGAGATACCATCTCTTATCCTCGAGAAATGGGGCCATCAGCTCGATATGATCCTTGCCCACCTTCGAAAGCGCATCGCAGATGATCCTTCTCGGTTTTGAACCGCTGAGATTGCCCAATAACTTACAAAGATGGGGGATTGAATTTCGCTGAAGGAGAAGGAAATAGTCGAAAGCGCCCTTTATATCCGAAAATTCATTCCCTCTTAATATATTCCCGATGATCTCTATTCTCGACGATTCGCCGCCCTCGATGATCGTCTTCTTGATGAGATTACTTTGCCACTCCTGAAGCTTGTTCGAATTCAGAAGGATATAGAGCTGTTTCAGGATCTGACTGGCTTGCCTAAAGTCCCCTCTCCCCAAGAGTGATTCGATAACTCGATTTAAAAAAGGGACGAAGGCATCAAAGCCTTCGGGCTTTCTCTCCAGGGGCATAACCTCGGATAGGGTCCCGATGGCATGAAAACAGAATTCAGGCTGGATCTCGATATCTACCCTCTCTTTTAGGGCCTTTATCTCTTCAGGTTGAACTCGCAATTGATCCTTCGAAACCTCCAAGCCATCCCCCTCCAACCGTTGGTGGGAAAACCCCGGATCCAGTCCATGTTCCTTGATTAATTCCCCTTGTTGATAGCTAGGTATAGGTGTTGGGGTCAATGCCTTGCGAAAATCCTCCACATTCTCGGCAAATTCGATGGGAGATTCCTCCAGGTAATATTGGCCTGTCACGTAATGGATATGTTGGAAATCACGCTCCCACAAAAGGGTAATTAAATCATCCTCCAAGGGATTGAGCGTATCGGCTTTCGCGACGACATCCATGAAATCTACCACTTCCCACTCTTGCAATCCCTTCTCAAATCGTATCTGCTCGAGGCCTTCCCGGTAAAAGCGAAAGGCCAGACTGCTCTTGGCCTCTGTATTCTCGTAAACGATCTCGTCCTTATAATAGATCCCATACTCCGCGATATCCCAGGTCAGGTAGTCAACCTTTTCGAGGAAAAATCGAAATTTATCCATCAACTGATCTTGCAATGTCCTCATGGTAGGGTCGTTCAAAGAGTATGTCTGATAAGCGCTTACGGTTTTGACGAAGTGATTGGTGAGATCCCTGGTCCAAACGAGTTCGTCTTCCGGTCGAAAGGCGTTCGGATTCCCGAGAGTATTACCCCCTTTTTCTTCTCTCTCCTCCACCATATGAACACCAAAAAATGAAGGGCTCAATACTTGTTATAATGTCCTCTCTGAGGGGATTTGTCAACCTTTATATCTAATTTCCTCAATTTTTCCCATTAGTTACAAAACTCCCGTTGAAAAAAGGAAGCTAAAATGATATCAAGGATGGTAAATCGGTAGAGCACCACTTTTTAGAATGGAGGCTTAATGGACAAGGATGGCCCGGGAAAAGGGATTCTCTATATCGTATCAACTCCCATCGGCAACCTGGACGATATTACCCTGAGGGCCCTTAAGACCCTTAGGCATGTTGACCTCATCGCTGCAGAGGATACTCGAAGGACAAGGAAGCTCCTCTCCTACTTTGATATCCATACTCCGTTGGTCAGTTATTTCGAACACAATGAGTTGAAGAAAATAGATAAGCTCTTATCCCATATGAAAAGGGGAAAGGAGATCGCCCTCGTATCCGATGCGGGAACTCCTGGGATATCGGACCCCGGATATCGACTTGTCCAGCAGGCCATCGAAAGGGGAATTCCGGTCATTCCAATTCCGGGCCCATCGGCTGTCATCGCTGCTCTGAGCATTTCGGGTCTGCCCACGGATAGTTTCACCTTCGCCGGTTTTTTGCCCAAAAAGGGGGGAAAGCGAAGGAAGCTCTTGGAAAAGTTGGGGGATCTGGATGGGACATCGATCCTCTACGAATCTCCCCATCGCCTCATGAGGACGCTGGAGGACCTCCTCGAGGTCTGTGGAGACCGGCAGATCGTAATCACCCGTGAACTAACTAAGGCCTTCGAAGAAGCAATCCGGGGCAGTATCAGAGAGGTCATCAATACCCATGAGGGCAGGAGGATCAAAGGTGAGGTTACTATCGTTCTGGCCGGTAAGGGAAGGAAGGGATAGGCAGATTCATAAAGTCAAGGGCTTCGATCCATCGGTCCCTGAGGGAATCATTTTCTCCGGATTGGTGCTGGATAAGCGAATCGCGGGACTTTACGGAATTGGATGTGGGAGGAGAAGCACTAAGCCCTTCATGGGTGGAACAATATACCGTGAAATTTAATCTACGATTTCAGCAACGGAAACCCTTCGATGTGGTGGGCCTAGGGCTCAATGCAGTCGATTTTCTCTGCGTCATCCCAAGATTTCCCACCTTTGACACCAAAACCGAAATAGTGCACTACGAAAAACAGGGCGGGGGACAGGTGGCCACGGCCATGGTTGTTTGCTCAAAATGGGGTTTAAGGACGAAATATATCGGCAAAGTGGGGGAAAACGATCTGGGGATGTTCTCATTGAAAAGTATAAGGAAAGCCGGGGTTGATACCTCGAGCGTAACCGTCCAGAGGGGCGCCACGAACCAATTTGCCTTCATTCTCATCGATAAAGATTCAGGAGAAAGGACCATCATATGGCATAGGGATAAGAAACTCCTCTATAAGGAAGGCCAGCTTTCCAGGGAAGACGTATGCAAGGGGAAAATCCTCCATGTGGATGGTCATGATATCGAGGCCACAATAAAAGCGATCAAATGGGCTCAGGGGGAGGGCATCTTTACGGTCATCGATGCCGACAAGGTGGAGGAAAAGACCCCGGAGCTCATCAGGGATGTAGACTTCCTCATCACTTCTTCCACCTTTGGGCCGAAATTAACGGGCATCAAGGATAAGGAGAAAGCCCTGTTGGCTTTGAAGAGGTATAATAAAGGATTTCTCTGTGCCACCTTGGGAAAGGAGGGAGCCATGGCGGTGCTGGGGGATCGAATTGTCTATTCAAAGGGGTTTGAAGTGGAGGCCGTGGATACGACGGGGGCGGGAGATATCTTTCACGCCGGTTTTATCTATGGGCTCATCAGAAACTGGGATGCGCTGGAAATCCTCCGATTTGCCAATGCGGTGGCGGCCCTGAAGTGTACTCGAGTGGGAGGGAGATCGGCCCCCGCGCTGGAGGAGGTGGACTCCTTCCTCAGTATTTCGACCAACACATTCAGCTAAAGATTTTTGTTGTGAATGGGCTGTTGTCGATGTGGAGGTGAATATGGAAGACGTCAAGGAATATAAAGGAGCTGAAAGGAGGGTATGCCCGCGGTTTCAGATAATATTTCCTGTTTTTCTGAGATTTTCAGTCATAAAAGAAGGGAACCCTACCATATTGGAACTGGGAGGGGTAACCGTTGACATCTCCCTTGAGGGGGTGAAGCTCTTAATACCCAAGAAGGCTGACGTCCTTTCCTCCATTGAAGACGCAAAGGAGGGGCGAGGCGTAGATGTGGGGGTGGAAATCGTTACGGAGAAAAAGAGGATCAAGGCCGTTGGAGATGTCCGATGGTTTAAGGTCGAAGAACAGAACCAGGTAGCGGTTGGCATACTTTTGAAGGGAATGGGCAGAGAAGATAGAAAGATCTGGGAGGATTTGGTCAAGTCCATCGCCTTATCTCTGTAGGGGCTTCCATGTCATCGAATATAGAAAACTCTCAGGTCATATCGGGCCTCAGGTTTGAGTTAGCTTTTCTTGACCTGGCGGCGATTAGACGTTTCGCGAAATCTTTCGCCTCATCTGGAATCCTGCATCTCACCGCCTTTTCGTGAAGCGCCTTAGTGGCATCTAT
>JAUWDQ010000233.1 GCA_030608745.1 Pseudomonadota bacterium
CCTCTGCCCGAAACAGAAGAACCTTCAGCCCCTCTTCCCCCTTGAATTCCCGAAGGGCCCGGTTAATTTCTTCCATCATTTCGATGTTCAAGATGTTCACGGGCGGCCGGTTCAGCGTAATCGTTCCCACGCCGTCGGCCAGTTCGCTTCGAATGTGTTGAAAGAACATCGCTCATCACCTCTCTTACGATCTGTGATTTTTATAATGAAACCACCGGGTCATGTCAATGGTTTTCGTCACTGTAGTTCCTTCACTTTCGGAAGCAAGTCCGTTGTCCCTGAGCGCAAAATTATGCAGTGCTGCAGTCATGCGGTGCTGCGGTCTGTACGAGTGCAGTGAAGCGAACTTTAGAATGCTCGAAAAAATATTTTAAGCTGCGAAGAACGACTTTCCCAGAGATCTCTCATTACCTCTTCGAGGTGCGGCGGCCATTTCTCCCATTATCCTCCAAAAGCCTCCACGATTCCGGGGACAAAGAAGCCCAGGGCGATGCCTGGGCTTCTCCTTACTATCTCCCCTGCAATGATTCCGCAGGAGAAAGGATGTTCCATCCCTCGATATGGGACTCACTTCGGCTTCGGCATCACCATCTCCGCCAGTTCATCGTCGTAGATGTGTCCCTTGGCAATCTGCCTCCTGTACTCGAGGAAGTCGATCACGGCGGAGCCCGTCTCCTTCTGGGTGTTGAAGGTGTTAAATCCGAGCCATGCCTCCATGTTCATATTGGCGGCCAACCAGTACATAGCGTGGACCTTGGTGTTATCCCACCAGAACTTCTTCTTAATCCGAATGGTCTCGATGGTCTTCATGAGACACAGGGGCATCACATTGGCAAAGGTCCACGTCATATTATTGATGGTGTTATCCAGAAGGGAAAAATCCGTTTCCAGGGCCTTCAGCATCTCCGTGGCCTTTTTTGCCTCCTCCCCTGTCTTGTATTCCCCGTAGATAATTTCACCGTCATCGACGTATCTGTCAGTGACCACCCTGGGGTCCCTCACCCAATTTCTATCCTTGCCCTTCTTGATGGGGACGGCCTTGGTGATCAAGCCCAACCTCTCCATCTTGTAGGCACTCCAAGAGACATTCGAGATACAGTTCCACATGGCCTGTTCCATAGTCAAATTCCATGGCAAGAAGTCGCTCGATCCGCCGTCGGGGGTCGATCCAACCCTCGTCCCCGCCTGGCCGAAGGCCGCCGTGTCGGCGGCGACGGTGAGGTCGCAGGCCTGCCCGATCTCTTGCCCCCCGGCGATCCTCATCCCGTTACATCGGCAGATCACCGGGGTGCGGCATTTGATGATCCCGTCCACCATGTTGGAAAAGAGATCCATATAGTCAGCATAGTCCTTGGGCCTAAGGGTGTAATACTCCGCATATTCCTTCGTATTCCCACCCGTGCAGAAGGCCCGGTCCCCCACGGCTGTGAAGATGGTAGCCACAACCGTTTTGTCCATGGAGGCCCTGTGGAAACCCGCAATCACCCCCTTCACCATCTGGGTCGTATAGGAATTATACTGTGTGGGGTTGTTCAGGGTGATCCACGCGTTGTAGAGCCCCTCTACCTCGTTGCCCTTGGGATCAAGCAGGGGTTTCTTCTCATACATAGTGCACGGGGGCTCCGTGCCGAAAAATTGATCGCTAAAAAGGTTATGATCTTTGGGCTCATTGTCCCTCACTAGCCAATCCAAAGCCATCTTTCAACCTCCTTTCTGTGAAACGGATACTCTTATATGGAGTGTTTTAAATAGCTGTGCATAATTCAAACAAGGATTAAATCCTAAATTCTAAGCACGAAATCCTAAACAATTTCAAAATCCAAATGACCAAAAGATCATAAATCATGCTGTTTTGAGTTTTAAACTTGGGTCATTTGATATTGTTTAGAGTTTAGAAATTCGGATTTAGGATTTGACTATATTGTTTCCTATACGCATATATGTATGTCGTTGCAGATAGCTTCCCCCTATGCCTTAGAAATCAGGGGTGAGGACGATGCGTTTCGTAAATTTGCCCTCGTGCTGGTCCCGGAAAACCCGCTGAATCTGGCTCATGGGACGGGTCTCCAAGAAGGGTTCGATTTGAATCTGGCCCTGCAGAACCATCTCCAAAACCACCGGATAGTATTGGGGCAGGCACCCCCAGGTTCCAATAATATCGGAATCGAAGGCCATGAGTCGCGAAATGGAGTATTCGTTCTTCTGCATTCCAAAGCCGATGACCACCAGCTTGCCGATGAACGAAAGGAGCGTCAAGGCGATCTCCTGACCTGCTGCTGTCCCGGTGATCTCGAAGATCTTCCACCCGTAGTTGTGGGGCAAGCCATTGGCTTTACAAATCTCGCGGAATTCGCCCTGGACGTCCTTGGGGCCCTTGTCAATGGAATTGATGGTGAAATCTACCCCATATTTCAGAGCCCGTTCCAGTTTCTCCGGGTTCCGGGCAATCCCTATCACCGTCTTTGCGCCCAGGGCCTTTGCCATCTGGGCCATGTAAACACCAACCCCTCCCGTCACCCCGATGATCACGGCCAGATCCCCCTCTTTCAGGTCCGCCCTCATGGCGGCCTGATAGGGGGTCGTCGCCGCATCCGCGATGACGGCCAGATGGGAAAGGGGTATTTCACCCCGGTTTTCCACCACGCATAAATCCTCGGCGGGGACGACGATATGCGACGAAAAACCTCCCATGTTCCCCAGGCTGTTACCTGGCATCTTTTGGGCCAGACACCTATTTCCCCTACCCTGGGCACAGATGGGGCACCGGTTACAGGGCATCACCGCTGGGATGATGATCTCTTTCCCGATCATATCCCCCTTCCCCGCGACAACCGTCCCGCTGATCTCGTGTCCCAGGGTCAAGGGTGGCTTGGTAACCGTGGGAACGCCATCGTAGAAATATCCCAGATCCGTGTGACAGACGCCACAGCCAGCTATTTCCACTAGTACCTCGCCGTTCTGAAGTTCGGGAACGGGAATACTTGCCCTCTCTAACCTACCTTCGGTGACTTTTCCCGTATCCCTGGCCTTGGCCCACGGTTGGACCATCTGCCATGTCTCGATCCGTTTGGGTATGTCGCCCATTGCTCACCTCCCATCTTCTCCATGTTCTCCACCGTTTTCCCCTTTCCCTCCCATCAGGTAAAGGAGATCACATTTAAGTTAAGCCATAACCCCCGTCTACACAGAGGAGTTGCCCCGTGATGTAATTGGACTCATCCGATGCAAGGAAGACGAAGGCCGGGGCAATGTCTTGCGGTTCCGCATATCTGTTGAGTAAAATCCGCCTCATGTAAATCTCCCGCAGCTTGGGATCTTCTTGGAGTTTTTTCGTCATATCGGTGAGCACGATTCCCAGGGAAATGACGTTTGCCGTCACATGATACCTGGCCAATTCTCGTGCACAGGACTTGGTAAAGGAGATCAACCCCCCCTTCGCGGCGGCATAATTGATTTGACCCGTTGTTCCAATTATCCCCGCCACCGAGGTAACGTTGATGATCTTCCCGTAATCCTGCTCCATGAAATGGCGGCTCGCCGCCTGCGTGCAGAGGAATGCCCCCTTCAGGTGAATATCAACCACCTCATCCCATTGCTCCTCGGTCATCTTGTGGAGCATCGCCGGATTTGAAATCCCGGCGTTGTTCACCAGGATATCGATCCTCCCGAATCGGTCCAAACACGTCCCGATGAGTCGCTCCGCATCCTCCTTCAAAGCCACATCTGCCTTCAACGCCAGGGCATCGCGGCCCATATCCTTCAACTCCGAAACCACCTCCTTTGCCGCCTCATCGTTCCTCACGTAGTTGATGACCAGATCCGCACCTTCTCTTCCAAAGGCCAGACCAACGGCCCTGCCAACGCCCCTCCCTCCTCCGGTGACGACGACCTTCTTCCCCTCTAACCGCATCTTCGGCTTCTCCCCTCTTCCCGGTTCAGATCTTCAGCTCCAAGTTGATCATATCCCCCCGCTGGAATCCCATGGCGTCGAAGAATTGCAGGAGGCCCCAGTCTCGCCAATTGACAAAGGTGTAGATAGTGTCCACACCCACATTTTCCAGATTGTCGACC
>JAUWDQ010000014.1 GCA_030608745.1 Pseudomonadota bacterium
GAAGGGTCTCACCTTTGTCTTCACCGGTGCCCTGGATTCCTTTACCCGGGATGAGGCCAGGGATTTGGTCGAATCTCTTGGGGGAAAAACGGCCTCTAGCATCAGCAAAAAGGTGGATTATGTAGTGGTGGGAAGTGATCCGGGATCGAGATATGAAAGGGCAAGGGAGTTGGGGATTAAGGTCTTGACGGAGAATCAATTCAGGGCAATGGTCGCGTAAAGTCCATGCAACGAGGAGCTTTCGATGGTTCTCTGCGGCTATAAGAAATGCTCCACGATATTGACGTGATATTTTTTAGGATCCAGTGCCTTAGCTATGTCTCTCTTATAGCTTTTGTTCTCGCCATCCATTTCCGTTAGATCCACTGCTGGACCGATCTTTCTCCTTCCTTCTGATTGAGAAATGAGGATCACTTTCGGTCGATTGATATATTGGGGATCCGGGTTTGTCTCATAGACTACGCCCATCTCTTTGGTATCGAGCAGGACCAGGGATCCGATGGGATAGATCCCGAGGATGCCGATGAACACCTTGAGCAGGACGGGATCGAACCCATTTTTGTCCTGTACCATAATGGCCAATGCCTGTTCGGGCCGAAAAGTCTTATTTCGGTAAACCCTGGGTGTAGTCATAGCATCGTAAACATCGGCGATCTTAATAATCCTTCCAAATAAGGTGAGAGTCTTTTTCCTTATGAGCTTCGGGTAACCCGTTAGGTCGTAGTTCAGGTGGTGTTCGAATACGCCGATGACCATCTTCGGGCTCATCTCCCCCAGTTGCTTTATCTTCAGCATCATCTCAACGCCTGTCATGGGGTGCTCTTTTATGAGCCTCCATTCGTCATCGTCCAATTTATCAATCTTATTGAGAATCTCCTTGGGTATCTTCGACTTTCCCATATCATGCAAAAAGCCAGTCATTCCCAATTCCATCAGCGACTTCTTGGAGAGACCCAGCCTCCGCCCCATGGCCAGGGAGTAAATGGCAACGTTTACGCAATGGTTGAAGGTGTATTCGTCGTAATTCTTTATCGTGGTCAGTCCGAGGAGTATCGATTCATCCTTTACCATGAGATTGATGGCTCCCTGGACCATTCGCTTCATCTTTCGGGCGCCGATGAATTGATCCTTCTTAATCCCGGTGACAACCTCTTTGATGACCCCGATGGTTTCGAAGAAGAGCTTCTTTCCAGCCTCTTTGGGATCTGTCTGGCCACCAAAGAATTCGTCCTCCTCAAAGATCTCAAGGGGTTCAACCTTAATGGATTTGATTTCGAGCTCATTCAAATCTTCTTGTAATTTTTTGGCATTGTCTTCATCTCCATCGCTCAAATTCATCAGGTGGTAGACGAACTCCTTGAGCATCTTTTCGTCCAGGGTTCCAGATATCTGAAACTCTCCTACCCTCTTCTTCTGAAGCTGCTCCAAGACGAACTTAAACCCGATGTAACTATCGACCCCGACCTTCAACCTCTGTCCGTTGATGAAGAGGCTATTCCGTATCACTTTCAAGGCCAGGGAATCGTCCGATTTCAGGAAGTGGTTAATGAGCTCCAGTGATCCCTGTACCACCTGATTTAGGGCGACATTCTTCTGGTCATAGATCTGGGAGCTCTTCATCAAGACGTGGAGCTTGATGATCAGGTCGTTACCCATCCGGGAATTCCCCATCTGCTCAGTATCCAAGGAGAGGAACACCTCCGGGCTTTTGTCAGCTATATCCTCTGCGACATGTTCGACCATGATTCCTCCGGACCTCAGGCCACCGACTCATTCAAGGCCTTGAGACAAGCCCTTCTCACCGCCTGATTCTTGGATCGTTTCCCTATTTCAAGGATTCTCTTCGATTCCTCTGTACCGATCATCCGCAAGGCCCCAATCGCACATAACTGGAGCTGATCCCATTCAGGCTTCTTGAACCACGTTCTCTTTTCGACGATTTTCCGCAAGGCGGGGAGGGATTCGTCGGAACGGATCTCGCCAATAGCCCTGAAAAAGGCGGCCTTTTCGGAAAAATCCCTGGCCAGAAAGGATTCGGACTGGATGATGGATATGATCGGCCTCAGGGCCTCGTGCTTAGAAGATCTCGCAAGGTGGATAACCGCCTGGGATCGAATGTACGAGCTCTCGTCATTCAGCATTTTAATGAGGGGAGGCTTAATCTCCTTCCCCCCGTATTGGGATAATGCTTTGAGGGCCGTTCTTCGAACCCTCTCATCGGGGTGGCCGATGGCTTGACACAGATATTTGATGGCGTTCCGATCTTCTGAGTTTGCTATTATGGTAATAATGTAGCAGACTACGACCCACCTCTTATCGTTCAAGAAGGGGGCTACCGTCTCCAGGTTACCCTTGACCTTTCTTCCGATAATCTCAGCGATGAGTTCTCTTGCCTTCGGAGATTCCAGCTGGCCCAGCATATTGCAAAGGGGTTCGATGGCGGATTTGGGGAGCAAGTCGAAGTAGTCGTAGCTCGCATTGGGGTCGAAAAACCCTTCGTGTTTCAATGTCTCCGCCGTGAGTTCAATGATCCGGGCGCTTCCGGCACCTTCGAAAATGCGATTGATGGCGAAGATCTGGTTATCCTTAAGGGCCATGGAATCGAGAACTTCCCGAAGGTTTTTCAAAATTTTCCCCGCGATCTTGAATTCCCCCTTCAATACCAGAAATTCAAGGGCCCTATCGAAGAAGGTGACCATGTTTTCATGTGGTTCCAGATCCTCCCCCAGATGAAGCAGAATTTCTATGAGGCTGTCAACCAATGTGGAGACGAAATTGATATCGGCCTCTTGGCTGATAAGCCGGTCAATCAGTCCCACCTCTTCAGCGGTGAGCTGGAAATGCCTCGCGAAGTCTTCCCGTTGATCCCCTACGGCCTCAGGGAGCAGTCCCTCGGAGGAGAGGACCATTTCCTCCTCCGCTGATTCTTGCGCCGACGAGGTATCGCTCTCCCCTCCCATATCGGGTGGGAACTCCAGCCCGGCTTGAACCTCATCATAGGTCGCGGGAACCTGAGCCGCGTTGGACTCATTGAACTCGTCGGTGGCGACGTAACTGATGTGGGCGAGATCCCTTTCCCAGAGGAGGGTGACGATATCATCCTCGAGCCTGCTCGCCTGCTCATTTCTCCGGAGTACATCCAGGAAATCGCAGATCTCTTGGTGCTCAAGTCCCCTGAGGAATCGAATCTCCTTCACCCCGTCCTTATAGAGGAGGAAAGCCAGGCTCTCCTTCATGTCCGTATTCTCGTAGACCGGTTTCCCATCGAAGAACAATTTGTATTCGCCGACCTGTAAATTCAATGATTGATAGTGATCGAGATGGGTCGTGAACTTGATGGTCAATTCTTCCAACTGCCTGGAAAGCATGGGATTGTTCGACTCGTAGAGCCTGAAGGCCTTTATGGCCTTTAGGAGGGTCCGAATCAAATCCCCTGCAGAGGCCAGTTCTTCATCGATTTCAGGCTCCGCGGTAGGGAATGGCTCCTGAAGTTCATCCTTTACATGTTGTTCGGATACATCGTGTGATTTCATCGGCGCAAAACCCAAAAAATTTTATACAATTCTATGCAAAATGGTTAGAATTACATTTTACAATTTAAAAGGACCTATTCCAGCCTTGTGAAGCGCCACGCCTGATAGAAGCCTTTTTTACCTGAAGTGGGCCAATTATTTGAATCCCCAGGAGAAAATTCAGCAATAAATGTGCCAAGGTGCACCTTCTGGGTCGAAAACACGAGGGTTTTGCGCCTGATAGGAGTCCTCGTCAGCATAAATATAAGAAAAGCCATCCTTTTGGATGGCTTCTCCATAACGGTTTTCCCATGTTATCGACGGCTATAAAATGACCCTTAAGGGGAGGGGAAGTTCCCCCTGGTGGGAGATCATTCCACAGGATCGACAGGCCTCATAACTCGGCTTGGTTTCACAGCCATAGCATCGCGTGACCAGTTCCATCGTCGACTGGATCTCTTGAAGCATCTTCTCACATTGTCCCTTCTTCCTTATTGCTTCTCGCTGCTGACTCTGCAACAGTCGCATTACCCGGTGAGAGGCTTCATCGCCCGATTGCGCAAGCTCCCTGATCTTAAACATTTCCTTTATCTTGGAGAGGGGAAAGTCTAGCAATTTCAATGCCTGTATCAATCTCAACCTCTCTATGCTTTCTGCTGTATATAATCGGAACCCTCCCTTGGTGCGAACGACGGGTTCGATCAACCCCAATTCCTCGTAATACCGTATCGTCCGCAGGGTTACACGGGCCTTCTTGCTGGCCTGACCAATTTTATACAGTTGTTCTTTCCCCATATCAAACAATTCATACCCTATATTTACGTAATTGTCAAGTTTGCCCCGCCTGGAGTTTTCCGATTTTCGGGAAAAAACCATTGCGCTGAGGGTGATTGACGATATAGCCCGTGGGTAATCGATTACCTGCCTCGGATCTTGAAGGGCGTTGACATGGACGAGGGGTACCCGTATAATAAATGCTTAGAAACCATGGTTGACGGCTTCGTAAAAAGTCCAACTGCTGCGTTACACTTCATCTTTCGTCATTGCGACGTACTGTAAGTACGCCTCATTCCTCAGGATTTGCGCGCCTTGCATCTGGATCTTTTTTCTTTGCCGTCTTATTTCGACTTTTTACAATGACGTCATGATTGGAGAGAAAAAAGAGAGATCAGGGAGATCGGAAGAAGCGGAGGAGAAATTGAAGGAGGGCCTTCGGAGGATCTTCGAGGCCACCAAGGAGCTCTCCAAGGAGGTCATCGAGGGCTTCAAAGAGGGATATGGCGGGGGAAAAAAGGAGAAGTGATTCAATTCCTCATCCTATGAGTCTTTTTCGTGGGGTGAATTAGGTCTTCTATCTCCTTCGGGCATAATCTTCTGTTTCAGCTCGTTGAGTTCATGGGCCAAGGCCCTGATCTCATTCTTCAATTCAATCATTTTCAGTTCCCTGTCCACGGTTAGCTTATACCACTTTTCTAGCTCTTCCAATTTGTCCTTGAGGGCTTCCTCATATTGCTTTCTCTCGGTGATGTCCTTGATATAGGCGATGGTACTCATCGAACCATTGGTGTCCATTAGGTTGGATGAACTGCTTTCTACTCGCCTCTTATCCCCGTCCTCGCGAACTATTTCGAATTCATATCGTACTGGAACTTTTTCTCCCCGCCTCTTCTTTCTGAACCTGTCCAGGACCGATCTTCGGCTTCCCTTAGCCAGGAGATCTCGAAAATCCATTCCCCTCAATTCTTCTCTGCTGTATGCCGTCAATTCTTCCGCTTTTTTATTAACGTATTTCAATCGGTAGTCTTCACCGATGATGGCTACCATATCATGGGCGCTCTCTACCATGGTTCGGTAACGCTCCTCCGATTCTTTCAACTCCCTCTCCAGGGTCTTCCTTTGGGTAATATCCCGGTTGATCCCCAAGGTACCGATGATTTTTCCCTCATCATCCCGCATCAAGGTTGCCGACATGTTCACAAAGACAGTATTTCCTTCCCGGGTGAGAAATTGGGTTTCGAAATTGCTAATCCGGCCCTCCTTGGATTTAAGGAGCATCTGTTTAACCTTTTTGGCGTCTTTTTTCCTCACATAAAAATCCAAGACGGGTTTGCCCAGAATATCAGAGGGATGGTGCCCGAAGATTTCCACGGCTCCCTCATTGTAAAAGGTGATTAACCCCTTTTTATCCGTAATGACGACGCCGTCGGCCATGTTGTCCACCACCTTTTCCAAGAGGTATTCAGCCCTCTTCGTCTCCTGTTCCGCCTTCTTGCGGCCCGTCACATCCTTCAAAATACAGGCTAACCCCGTAACTTCTCCCCGTTCATCCTTGAGCCTCATGGAATTGGCCAGGATATTCCTCCTTTCACCGTTCCGAGTCCTCATCACAGCCTGAAAGGGTTTTGATTCTCGGGTGTCTAACCTCTTGCGGAACCGCCTCATCTCCAATTGTTTCGTTCCCTTTGTCGCCAGAACCTCGACGAAGGATTTCCCAATCACATCTTTTCTATCGTAGCCGGTCGTTAATTCAGCCTCCCTATTGAAACTGGTAATGATTCCATTCTTATCCAAGGTGAAGATCATATCCCCAGAGTTTTCGAAGAGGAATTGGTATTTCTTCTCCAACTCCTTTAGCTGACTTGTCATTGCCTCAACCTCCCCTTCCAACAGATCCGATTATCTCCTGAAGATCATCCATTTGGTCTTGCATGTGGGCCCACCCCGTGAGGCTGAGATGGTTATCCCATCACCCCTACCCTTACCTTCCTAAACCGGGCGGGTGCAGCGCCATGGCCCACATGGGCTACTTGGCCCGGTTGGCCCTTGCCACAATTGGGTATCCCCCAAAGCCTCCACTCTTTTTCGTCAGCTATGGCATCGCAGGAGTGCCAGAAATGGGGGGTGATCCCGGTATATGTGGGGTTCTTGAACATCTTCCCCATCTTGCCCTTTTTAATCTCCCAGGCGATTTCCGTTCCAAACTGAAAGTTGAGCCTTCGGTCGTCGATGCTCCAGCTCCTATTGGTGGCCATATAGACCCCGTCATCGGTATCGGCGACCAGATCCTCGAATGTCCAGCTCCCCGGCTGGAGGTTGATGTTGGTCATCCGAATAAGGGGAATCCGATTCCAACTCGCAGCCCTCATAGTCCCATTAGGTTCGAGCCCGACCTCCCGGGCTGTCTCTCTCGATGTCAGAAAGTTAACAAGAATGCCGTTTTGAAGGATGGGGACCCTTTGGGCTTTCACCCCTTCATCATCGTAGCCGAAAGTCCCCAGGCCCCCCGCAACGGTGGAATCTGCAATAACATTGACCGAATCGGAGCCACACTTGAAGGAGCCCAGTTTTTCAGGAGCAAAGAAGCTGGTTCCCGCATAAGCTATCTCCATTCCCAAAATCCTATCCAGTTCGACGGGATGTCCAATGGATTCATGAATCTGAAGGGCCAACTGTGAAGAATCAAGGATGAGGGTTGTAACCTTTGAGGGGCAGGGCTGGGCGAAGAGGAGCTGGGCGGCTTCATCCGCTGTCTTCTCAGCGTTTTCCGAAAGGTCAAGACCCTCTATAAATTCATATCCCCCCGTGGCGAAGTTTCCCCTAAAGGAGTTGGGATAAGACCGCGTTTGAACCTCATTTGCTCTTGCTGCAGTGGCCACTAACCCAGCACCGCATTCCACAATCTCCTGTTCAATATAGGAGTCCTCAGATGAGGCAAAAACCTTTCTAATCTTATTAATATCCATCCTCGCCTGAGAGACCGAGATATATGGTTTGCCCCTAATCAGGCCTTCCGCCTTCATGAGAAGGGAGAGCTTCTTTTCGGGGGAAATCGTAAAGGGATCCCTTTCCATCGGCGTACGGTAATAGTCTTGGACCCTTGGGATGGGGAAGAGTTCGACGCGGTTTCCCCGAAGCATTCCACTTGACTCGGCGATGGCAAGGGCCCGAGTCAGGGCCTCCTCCATCTCGGTTTTATCCACCGAGGAACTACAGGCAAACCCCCAAGCTCCATCGTGAAGGACTCGAATTCCAAACCCGTAACACTCCTTCCATTCCGCCACCTCGACAAGACCGTTCTTAACCTCATAGGATTCCACGGCTTCCTCTACCACCCGGACATCCACATAGGAAGCCCCTTTGGCTTTTCCGAGGTTGAGTATGTTATAGATGAGATCTTTCAATGGTCTTTTCCTCTATCGGATGGAGCCGGCTTCGGAAACCCCTGAAAAGGAGAAATTCTCAATTTTCAGCGCGGGAACTACGCTTCCCGTGAGAAAGGGAATCTCGTACTCGGCCTCGGGAGCCACGAGCTTCGTTTCCTTGGAGATGAGGCTAACCGCGGATAATGCATCCAAGATGGATTGGGTGAACCGCAAGTTTTTCAAGGGTTTGGTCATCTTGCCCCCTTCAATGAGAAAGGTTCCATCGCGGGTCATTCCTGTGATGATGGCCCTTTTTGGCTCCGAGACGTTAACGTAGTGAAAACGGTGGATGTATATCCCCCTTTCCGTTGATCGAATCATTTCCTCCAAAGAGGAATTCCCCCCGCGCATGAACAGATTACGTGGGATGGGGCCTTCGCTACCAGGAGGCAGGCTGCGATGTCCTGTCGACTCTACTCCCACTTTACCGGCTGTCAGGGAATCATGGGTTACCCCTTTAGCTATACCATTTTGGAAAAAGGTCACCTCGCGCTTGGGCATTCCCTCGAAATCGAAGGGTGTATTGAACCCCCCCATATCCAGACCATTATCCCAGATGGTCACGTTTTCCCCGAGCAATTTTTTTCCCAATTGGTTGCACATGAAACTCCGTCCCTCTTGAAAGGCCAAAGCATTCAACCCGATAGGGGCCATAGACACCAGCAGATCATTTACGGCATACGAGTTCAATACGACTTCATAATTTCCTGGTTCGATAGGACCCGCCCCACGGCTTGCCAGGCACATTTCAAGGGCCTCTCGACCAATGGCTCGGATATCCATCTCCTCGATGGTTCGGGATGCGAAACGGGAATAACCAGAACCACCTTGGCCGGTCATGGTGGTGTTCAAGGTAACCCCTGAATGGGTACAGTGGGCATCAACCCCCAGGGAGTTGGCAATTCCCACCTTTACCGCGCCAGTACAATGCGCTCCATGGGCTAACAGGTCTTCCTCGGAGGCCATTTGGATAAGCCTCTGGATGTCCTCTGCTCTTTGGGAAGAAGAATATCTGGCTGTCTTATCATGGAAAGACCTGATCAGTTGAATAGGTTTCGACCGAGGTAGGGACTGGAGGGATCCGTTAGGGGGTTGTAACCGAGCCCTTTCCGTTGCCTTTTCCAACCCTCTTTGGATGGCTTTATCATCGAATCTATGGGTAGAGGCTGACCCAACGTGTCTTCCCATAACCACGCGGATAAAGAGAATCCCCCGCTTTTCCGATACGTTTTGACTAATTGCCGAGTTCCAAAATCGAGTGAGGGAAATGTCTTGGATGATTATTAGGGCTTCAGTTTGATCCGCCCTAGACAACCCCAAGACCTTCTGTAGAATTTCCTTACACCTATTTCGTCCCAACATAAGATCAACGATGTCATCGGTCTCCCTTCTTATGGATCTCCTTAATCGGGTCCGAGGCATCTTTTACCTGCGGCAAGGCGGAAGTGCTATCGGAGAAGGTTATCATGGAGGGCACTCATCACTCAATCTCGATGGCGATCTTCTTGGGCCTTACCCTCTTGGACTTGGGGATAGCGATGAATAATACTCCATCTTTAAACTCGGCCTGAACCCTTTCCTGATCCACATTGTTGGGCAAAACAAAGGATCTTCGAAAATGCCCATAAGACCGCTCGATGAGATGGTAGTTCTCCCTATCAACCCCTTCTCCTCGTTTTCGCTCACCCTTTAGGGTCAAGACGTTATCCTCTACCTTGACGCTCACATCCTCCGTGGAGAGTCCGGGGAGCTCGGCCTTGATCACTAAATTCCCCGCTGTCTCATAGATATCAACGTGAGGGGTCCAAACCCCTGCTCCCACCCCCTCCTTAACCACCCTGGTTCGGGGCAGAGCATCCTCAAAAAGCCTGTTCATCCGGTCCTGCATCGCCGATAATTCCCTAAAAGGGCCGCATGAAAGGGGATCCCATTTATCGATTGCCATCGATATCCTCCTTCTGATTGGATGCTTGAATCCCTTCAAATGAAGCAAAAACCTTCCCATATATGATAAAAGATAAAGCCGGAATTTTCAAGGAATTTCAAAGAAACAGTGGGGCCTCTTTTGCCCGTTGTCCCGAAGACCAAAATGGCCGGGCTACTTCTCGGGTCGGTTAAGCCCAGGGACAACGGAATTCTTTAAAATCAGGAAAAACTCCAGCCGCAGCCGGAACTGAACCTGAATGAATTGACAAGCGGGAAATTTTTGATATACTTATTAATTTACGATTACTTAACGAGGGGAGGGAGAATATGGATGTCCAGCATTAGGGTTAGGGAGAATGAATCCTTTGAGAACGCCCTGAGGAGGTTTAAGAAGCAATGCGAAAAGACGGGTATCATCTCCGAAGTTAGGAGGCGGGAGCACTATGAGAAGCCCAGCGTCAAGCGGAAGAGAAAGGCATTGGCTGCAAGGAAGAGGACGTTGAAAAGGATGAGAAAGATGATGGAAAGAGGATGAGGCCTTATGTCATTGGAAGAAAGATTGGCTGATGAGATGAGATCCGCCCTGAGGTCCAGGGATACGTTGAGGCTGTCAGTGATAAGGATGGCCCGTGCAGCCGTAAAAAATAAGGAGATCGAGGAAAGGAAGAAACTTGATGATAGCACCATCGTCAAGGTGATAAGTGGCTTGGTTAAAAAAGGGGAAGAATCTTTGGTCCATTTTCAGCAAGCCAGTCGAATCGAGCTCATCGAGAAACAGGAAAAGGAACTGGAAATTCTTAGGTCCTTTTTACCCCAACAACTCTCCAAGGACAAAATACTCACGTTAGTGGATGAAGCCATAAAGGAGACCAATGCCCTCGAGATGAAGGATTTGGGTAAGGTCATGAAGTCGCTTATGCCAAAGATTTCGGGACGCGCCGATGGAAAGGTAGTCAATCAAATGGTCAGGGAGAAACTTTCCCGTTAAGGAGATAACCTATCCTCAATGCGGGGATTTGACATACATCGTACCTGCCTTATTTAACCTTTTCAAACTAAACCTGCTCAATGGATAACCAAGCATTCAAGGCCCTTGAGTTTGACCAAATTCTAGACCTTCTCAAGGGGTTGGCAATCTCATCCATTGGGAAAGCGCTCTGTAAAAGTTTAAAGCCTCAGAGGAAGTTATCTTGGATAAAGAAGCGACTGGGTGAGGTCGACGAATTAAGGAACATTGTGGAGGTTTATGGCGACATCCCCTTGGGCGGGGTTAGTGATATCCGAGAAGCCATAGCGAGGGCTCAAATCGAAGGGGCTGTTCTGAGCCCGGAGGAGATCCTCGATATATTGGGAAATATTAGGGTTTCCGATGGATTGAAATCCTCTTTCAAGAAGTTGAAAGGGGATTTTCCTTTATTCGGGGATTTAATCTCCCGGTTCTCGGACCTCAGGGGGCTCAAGTCGGAGATCGTTCGGATCATCGATCGACGGGGCAAGATTTTCGACCATGCCAGCTCGGCTTTAAGACAAATCAGATTCGATATCGCGGATTATCGGAAAAGGATCAAAAGGTCTTTGGAAGAGATGATGAGACGTGAGGACCTTCAGCCCCTCTTCCAGGAAAAACTGATAACTATCCGTAACGGAAGATATGTCTTGCCCATCAAATCCGAGTTTAAAAGCCACATGGAGGGGATTGTACACGATCATTCTCACAGTAAGATGACCATCTTCCTCGAGCCTCTGGAGGTCGTTGATCATAATAATGAACTCAGTATGTTACAGGAAGACGAGAGGCAGGAGGAAAGGATAATACTTTCCACGTTGACGCGGAGAATAGGGGAATATCATCAGGAGCTCTTGCGGAATTTGGAAACATTGGGGGAAGTTGACCTTCTCAATGCCAAGGTCAAATTGAGTCAAAAATTGGGTGGGGTTAATCCCATCGTTAACAGAAATGGAATGGTACGTCTTTTAGGCGCCAGGCATCCATTGCTCTCTTTGAGGGAGTGGGATTGTACCGTTCCCATCGACGTCTATCTGAACGGGTATTCCAAAGCCCTCATTATCAGCGGGGCAAACGCCGGGGGAAAAACCGTGGCCCTGAAAACCCTTGGCCTTCTGTCATTGATGGCACAATCGGGAATGCACATTCCCGCCATGGAGGGAAGTGAAATCCCGTTATATCATTCCATCTTTGCCGATATCGGGGATGAACAGAATATCCGGGAGAATTTGAGCACATTTTCGGCTCATATCCTCTCCCTGATTCGTATCTTAGAGAGATCGGACAAATTCTCCCTTGTCCTTCTCGACGAATTGGGTGTAGGTACTAATTCAATGGAGGGTTCTGCTATCGGTATAGGGGTATTGGATTATCTCAATGATAGGGGGGCCACGGTGGTGGTGACCACCCATTTAGATGAGCTCAAGGCATACGGGTACCTCAATAAGGGGGCAACAAATGTTTCCGTCGCCTTTGACTCAGAAACCCTGGAGCCCCGATATGAATTGATATACGGAAATTCGGGGTCGAGTAATGCCTTTGTAGTCGCCGAAAAATTGGGTTTTCCGAAAGCGGTTCTCGATTTGGCCACGAGGTACCACAGCGACCAGGGAAGCGGAACATCTCGATTCATTTGCGATATCGAAGGGTTGCAGGAGGATCTCAGAAAAGAGCGGGAGGAAATAGGGATCCTCAAGAAAGAGATTCAAGGGCATCGAGATCGCCTCCGTGAAGTAGTTAAGCGCATTAGGGAAAGGAGGCAACAGATCTTGCAGGAGGTTCAGGATAGGGGGAGGACTATTCTGCAACAGACCGAAACAGAATTGAAAAGGATCGTCGAAGAGGTGGCCAAAGGAGGAGACGACGGAGCGAAGGTGCCAAAGGGGAAATTGAGGAAGGCGCGCGAACATTTTTTCCTCCAATTCAGGAACAGGGGCAGGAAAGGGGGAAACGTGGCGGGATTGAAGGCAGGGGATTGGGTGAGGGTATTGGGCCTGAATCGGGTTGGGATCGTTAGGAAGGTTTATGGCGAGACGAAGAAAGCGGATGTTCAGGTCGAAACAATGAGGGTAAGAGTTCCCCTCCTCGATCTGGAAAGGAGCGGCCCCCACCTCCTCCAAGATGGCACGGAAAATGAAGGGGTGAAATACGGGGCCGCGGTCGAGAGGGAGGTTCGATCGGAGGTCAACGTCATCGGTCTCACCGTGGAGGAGGCGCTTCCCGTCGTCGACAAATTCATCGATGACGCTCTCTTGGGCGGTCTGGAGGAGGTGGATATTATTCATGGCATAGGGACGGGAAGATTGCGAGAGGCCATCGGAAAACACTTGGAAGACCATCGAAATGTGAAGCGGTTTGGGCCCAAAGATGTTATGAAATCGGGGGTGACTGTTGTGCAGTTTTGCTAAACATGGTAATCCTTACATAAGGGAGGTCGGGTTGGAGGAATATATTCCCGATGAGGTGATAGCGGAGGTCAGGAGAAGGGCCGATATCGTCGAGGTGATCTCCGAGTATCTTCCCTTGAAAAAGACCGGGAGGAATCACCGTGCCCTCTGCCCCTTTCACCCCGAGAAGACCCCTTCCTTCATGGTCAGCAGCGCGAAGCAGGTATTCCATTGCTTTGGATGTGGCATAGGTGGCGATATTTTCGGATTCGTCATGAAGTCCGAAAACCTCTCCTTCCCTCAGGCGGTTAAGGTGCTGGCGAAAAAATTCGGTGTGCCTATCCCCCAAAGAAGGGTTTCACCATCCGTGAAAAGGAAAATTGATAGGAGGGAGCAGTTATCTAAGGTCAACCGGCTGGCTATGGACTATTATCACGACCTATTGTTTGGAAGGGATGGAACCGAGGCCCGAGAATATCTGAGGAAAAGGGGGATAGGAAAGGCGGTGATTGAAAAACAAAGGTTGGGGTATGCCCCTCATAGCTGGAACGGGCTGGTCAATCATTTCCTCAGCAAAAAGGTTCCCCTTAACCTGGCCGAGGAGCTGGGGCTAGTCATTCCCAAGAAGACGGGGGGGTGGTATGATCATTTTAGGGGGAGGATTATCTTTCCCATTTTCGATCTCACTGGAAACGTCTTGGGCTTTGGGGGGAGGGCTTTGGATGAAAATCCACCCAAATACCTCAATTCCCCGGAGTCTGCGTTATACCATAAAGGCCAGAGCCTTTATGGATTGTATGTGGCCAAGGGTTTCATCCGGGAAGAGGGATTGGCCCTGATCGTCGAGGGCTATCTGGATCTGTTGACATTACACCAATTCGGGTTTAAACATGCCGTTGCGACCTTGGGAACGGCAATGACCGAAAGCCATATCCGCCTCCTAAAAAGATTCTCAAATCATTTCATTACCATTTTTGATTCCGATAAGTCCGGAACTGCCGCTACCGTTCGGGCCCTGCCGCTGTTCTTGGATGAGGAGATTTCATGCGAAGTGGTCCGCCTTCCAAGAGAGCATGACCCCGATAGCTTTCTTCAAGGAGGGCATAGGGATGAGTTCCAGGAGATGCTCTTCCAGGCCATTCCCATCTTCGACTTTTTCATTGATGAGGTCCTTTCCGGATCTGATCTGGCCTCGGCCGATGGGAAGGCAAGGGCGATAGATGAGATTCTCCCCATGGTTGAGAAGATCCGCAACCGGATCATCCGCGAATCCTATGTTAAAAAGCTGGGCGAGAGGTTAGTCTTGAAGGAGGAGGTGATTCTTGATGCGATGGGGAGGCCTCCCCGTAGGGGCGAAAGGAGACGAGAAGAGCTGAAGCAGGTAATTCACAAGAAAATGTATCCGAAAACCGAGGAGACAATACTGGAGATTATGCTCCGTTTTAATCATCTGGTCCCCGAAATAGCCGAGGATGGGGTGCTCGAGGATTTCGAGAATCAACAATTGAAGATGGTAGCCAAGACGTTCAAGGAAATCTATTTCGAGAAGGGAGCTCTGGTTATCCCGGATATCATTGCCTATGTTGAGGATGATGAACTGAGGAATAAGATTTCCAAGTGGGCCTTCCTGGATGAAATCTTTGAAGAGGCTTCCCTTGAGAAGACACTGAAGGATTGTTTTCGGAAGGTTAAAATGGGCAAGTTAAAGAGAGACGAGGAGGCCCTTTTAAGCAGGATAAAGGAGGTTGAAAAGGAGGACCGACAAGATCTCTTGGGGGAACTCTTGGCAAAAAGACAGCATTTGCTGACAAGGGAGAGGAATTTGGTTGAGATGTATAAGAATTGAGGCTCCTTACGTAAGGTTTTCCACGTTGAATTTCTTAAAGGAGATATTCCAATGGGCAAGGGAGGAAAATCGAACGGATTTGAAAGGTTAATTTCCCTCGGAAAGGAGAAGGGATTTTTGACTTTCGATGAAGTGAACGATCATTTGCCCGAAGATATGATTTCATCAGACCAGATCGATGAAGTATTGATGATCTTCGACGAGATGGATATCGCGGTAGTCGATGACGCCTTGAAGGTGAGCCAGGATAAGGAGATCGGTAAGTTGGAGGAGGAGCCCGAGTCGTTGGACTTCTATGCATATGGGAGAACCAGCGACCCCGTCAGAATGTATTTAAGGGAGATGGGCTCTGTATCCTTACTCACCAGGGATGGGGAAGTGGAGATCGCCAAAAGGATAGAGGAGGGGAAACGGGAAATTCTTGAAGTAGTCCTCAATTGCCCTGCTGCGGTGAGGGAGCTGATTAACCTTGGAAGGAGCCTGGAGGAGGGGAAGATAGGGGTTAAGGATATCACCCGAAATATCGATGAGGATGAGGTCAATATTGCGGAGGAGGAGCTTCAGCGGAAGAGGGTTTTGGAGTTGATCGATCGGGCGAGCCGGATAGACAAGGAGGTCAAGGGATTATATCAGGAATTATCCCAAGGAGACAAAGATGAGGGTCAGAGGAGGAGGGCAGGGAAAGAGATAGAAGGGAAGAAAAGGGAGCTGATTCTGACCGTGAAGGAGATTAACCTCAGGCAGAAACAGGTGAATAGGATCGTCCAAATATTGAAGAATTTGTTGGCCCGTATCGAAAAGGCCGAAAGGGAGTTGGTAAACTATGCAAAGAGGAAGGGGATTCCCGTCAAAGAGGCCAAGAAGTATTTAGGGATGATAACAAGGGGGATAATCAAGGAGGATGAGCTTCAGGCAAGAACCGGCCTGAAACGGGGACATTACTTGGAAATGGAGAGGCTGCTGGAAAATACCCAGAGAAAGATGAGCCAGGTCGAGATGGAGTCTGGCCTTTCCGCCGATAAGCTTACAAAGGCAATGAAGGCCATTGAAGCAGGGGGGGAGAAGGCCAATAAGGCCAAGAGTGAACTGGTGAAGGCGAATTTAAGATTAGTGGTGAGCATCGCAAAAAAGTACTCGAATCGAGGCCTTCAATTCCTGGATTTGATCCAAGAGGGTAACATCGGGTTGATGAAGGCCGTGGACAAATTCGAATATCAACGGGGATACAAATTCAGCACGTATGCTACGTGGTGGATTCGTCAGGCCATAACCCGCGCCATAGCCGACCAGGCCAGGATAATTCGTATTCCGGTGCACATGATTGAGACCATCAACAAACTGATTCGTACCTCCCGATATTTAGTTCAGGAGATTGGGAGGGAGCCCACACCGGAGGAGATTGCCCAAAAGGTGGACATGCCGTTGGATAAGGTGCGGAAGGTCTTGAAGATCGCAAAAGAGCCAATATCCTTGGAGACTCCCATTGGAGAGGAAGAGAATAGTCATCTTGGGGACTTCATAGAGGATAAACAGGGGGTTTCCCCAGCGGAATCGGTGATTAGCACCAATCTTGTGGAACAGACACAGAAAGTCCTGGCCACGTTAAGTCCAAGGGAGGAGAAGGTTTTGAGGATGAGGTTTGGTATCGGCGAAAAATATGACCATACGTTGGAAGAGGTGGGGCAGGACTTCGATGTCACGAGGGAGAGGATTAGGCAGATCGAGGCAAAGGCCTTGAGGAAACTTCGTCATCCCAGCCGGAGTAAACGATTGAAGAGCTTTTTCGAATCTTAAGCAGCTTGACACAGCCCGGGAGAATTTTCTATACTATAAAGATGATTGAGGGCCCATAGCTCAGTTGGAAGAGCCACCGGCTCATAACCGGTAGGTCCCTGGTTCGAACCCAGGTGGGCCCATTCAATGGATGAGGGGATTTTTCATGGCCGAAATAAGGGGATTCACTCGGCTTGCAAAAGAAACAGCCCCTAACGGAGTCAAGAAAGTGCACCTACGATGGTGCACTTTTTTTATGCAATGGAAGGACATTTTGGAGGTTTTTCCTTGAACGAACAGCTTCGCTTACTGAGGGAATTGCAAGATGTCGATCTTCAACTCAAGGCCATTGAGGCAGATAAAGAACGCTATCCTTTGGAGATGAAGAACTTGGATGAGAAATTGGCCTCGGAAAAAGAGATGTCCAAGAAGAAGAAGGAGAGAATCGAGCTTTTGGAAAGGGAGCGCAGGCAAAAGGAGGGGGATTTGGAGTTGGAGCAGGAGAGGATAAAGAGGGCGCAGTCGAAGCTTTACGACGTCAAAACCAACAAGGAATATCAGGCCCTGCTTACGGAGATAGAGACCCTGAAGGAGGTTAGAAGCCAACGGGAGATAGAGATTCTGGAAATAATGGATGAAATCGATGAGCTAAAGAAGGAATATAGGGAAGTAGAAAAAGCGTTGCTGGAAATGGAGGAGAGGATCGGAGAGGAGAAGAAACAGCTCGAGGAAAGCATCGGGAAAGCGGGCGGCGCATTGACCAGCAAGAAGAGGAAACGGACGATGATAACGAAAAAGCTCTCTCCCGAACTGATGGGCCTTTATCAGACCCTCAAGGAGAAAAGGCGGACGGCAGTGGTTCCGGCACGGTTTGGAGCGTGTCAGGGATGTAACGTGAGGATTCCTCCCCAGATGTTTAATGAAGTCCAAAGAAATGAGGCCATCATCGTTTGTCCCAGTTGTAATCGCATCCTCTATTGGGAGGATAGTATTGATTATCGGTGAGCTGAGGATCCAGGGGATCGGATGGGAACCCAAGGTAATTCCCTTGTCTTTCCCCGGATAGCATTCGAGAGCGATTAATGGAGTGGTTCGTTCTGTAACGGTAATGGGAAAGGGGATTTTGAAACTTTATGTCGATGGGGCTTCCAGGGGGAATCCGGGAGAGGCGGGGGCTGGTTTTTATCTCGTGGACGGAGAGGGAAATGAGGTTCTAAGGGGGATGCGGTTCTTGGGGAGCATGACCAATAATGCCGCCGAATATCAGGCCCTCATCCTGGGGCTTCGGGAGGCACTGGGGGTTGGGGGAACCTCCATCGAGATTTATACTGATTCGGAGCTGGTTGCAAAGCAGCTTAAGGGCATATATAATGTAAAGAATAGACATTTGAGGAAATTGCACAGGGAAGCCGTTGGGTTATTAGACAGATTCCATAGATACGAAATAATCCCAATCAGGAGGGAGGATAATAGAGAGGCCGATCGCTTGGCCAACGAGGCCATCGATGGTGAAAAGGCGAAGGGGCTGAAGCAGGCGAGGTGATCGCTCCTCCGATTCCGAGGAGGGGAGGAAAGTCCGAACTCCACAGGGCAGGGTGGTCGCTAACGGCGACTCGGGGTGACCCGAAGGAAAGTGCCACAGAAAGGAAACCGCCCCCCACAATACGTTGGGGGGTAAGGGTGAAAAGGCGAGGTAAGAGCTCACCAGTACCCCGGGTG
>JAUWDQ010000169.1 GCA_030608745.1 Pseudomonadota bacterium
AAAGAGGACACCTCCCTTCGCCACATTTGGACAGGAGATATTCACCTCCAGACCCGCAATTCCGGGGACGTCGTCCAGTCTCGTGGCCAACTCCCGGAACTCTCCGGCAGTTCCCCCAAAGATGCTGGCTATGACCGGAGTTTTGAATTGTCTCAAAAAGGGTACCTTATCCCTTATGAAGGCTTGAAGGCCAACGTTTTGAAGGCCGATAGAGTTAATCATACCGCTCGCCGTTTCCACGATGCGGGGCGGGGAATTTCCTTCCATGGGCTTGATGGAGATTCCCTTGGTAATAATACCCCCCAACCGATTGAGATCCACTATACGAACAAACTCCTCGCCATACCCGAAAGTTCCCGAGGCCGCCATAACGGGGTTTTTCAATTTGATCCCCGCTATATTAATTGACATGCGAGGACTATGACCCGGGCTTTTCGGCCCTTCGTACGTCATATTTTCCTCCAGTCTATTTCCTCGGAATCGAAGACGGGTCCCTCCTTACAGACCCGCTTATAGGAGGCGCCCTTTTCATGTCGGGTTTCCCCCTGAGATTTGACTGGACGCTCCCCTTTCGTCCTGATCACACACCCCAGACATGCTCCCAAACCGCAGGCCATCCTAGACTCCAAGGAGACCTGGCAGGGGATGGATTGAGACTTTGCTATCTCGGCGATGGATTTCAACATCCCTACTGGCCCACAGGCGAATAATCCAGAGGGATCCGGGAGACCGTGGAGAAAGGATCTTACCATGTCCGAAACCATACCCCTGAACCCCAGGCTTCCATCCTCCGTAGCCATATGGACATCGGCTCCCAATCCTCGGAACTCGTCCACGCAGAGGATGTGCTCCTTCGTTTTTCCGCCTATGAAGACCGAACATTGAAGTCCAAGTGCTTTCATCTTCTGGCCCAAGGCGAAAAGGCCGGCCGCACCTATTCCCCCCGCTATCAGAACCTGAACACCCTTGTTGGTGGACAAGGAGAAACCCTTCCCCAGGGGGCCCAGGATATCGAGCCTCTTTCCCCTTTTCCAGCTTGCCATGAGATTCGTTCCCTTTCCCACAATCTTATAGAGAATCTCGATGTCGCTGCCCTCCTTGGTCCTCAATTCCCTGAGGGAATGTATGCTGAATGGTCTCCTCAAAAGGGGAAAGGGTTCTTCCGATATCCTGACCATCACAAACTGGCCCGGATGGATATCCCCGTACGGAATGGGAGTCCGTATTCTCATCTTATGATAAGAGGAAACAACCATGGGATTCTCCAGAAGAGTCCCACAGACTAGATAGGGCCCCCCTCCTTCCTTGGCTACTGATGGAGAAGAGTTCATCGATCTATCTTTGATGGTCTCGTAAGAATTCATAAATCAGACGGCACAGTAAAAAGCTCCAGATGCAAGGCGCGTGAATCTTTAGGAATGAGGCGTACTTTCCAGTACGCCGCAGTGACTAAAGATGAAGCGCAACGCCGCAGATGGATTTTTTACGAAGCCGTCATCTTCCGTTCAGCTTCAATCCCATAATGAGGGCATCTTCGCCGTTATTGGCATAGTAGTGGGGTCTCAATCCCAGTTTTCGGAACCCCATTTTCCGATACATTTTTATGGCAGGATGGTTTGATGAGCGAACGTCCAAGGTTATGGTTTTCACCTTCATCGTGAGGCAGAAGTCGCAGAAAAATCGCATCAAATACGTGCCCAAACCCATACGACGGTAGTCCGGATGTACGGCGATATTCAGTATATGGGCCTCACCGTGAAACAACCAGCTACAAATGTAACCTACGAGGATGTCCCCGTTTCCATTGGAATTCAGCTTCCCGGTGAAATTGTGGGCAAAATCCAGGTATAATTCCGACTTGAACATCTCTTCATTCCATGGAATGGGGAAGGAGAACCTTTCGATTGCTAACACACCCTTCAGATCAACTTCGGTCATTTCTGAGATCCTAAGTCGATTGGTATCCACTACTGTCTACTTCCCTCCATTTCCAGCTCATCCAGCATCTTCTGGATAATACCCTTCAGCTCGGGGTCCTTCGAGTCCTTCAGCACCTTTTTGTAAGCCGCCTTTGCCTGCGTGATCTTTCCCAATTGTCTCTGAATATTTCCCACCTCAAATTGCGCCAGCTCATACCACGGCGTCTGGGCCTTGAAATTCCCTTCGATGGCCCTGAAGTTCTCCATGGCTTTCGAGTAATTGGCCTGCTTGAAATAGATCTCCCCACAGCGAAAATAGGACTCGGCCAACACCCGTTTGTCATCTGTGTTCAGGGCTAGGGTATACGCATCCAATGCCTTTTCCTCATTTCCCTCGTTAAAGTAAATGGTTCCCAATCGAAAGGCGGCCAAAGGGCTTAAGGGACTGTTGGGAAAATCCTCGATAAGCCGGTGAAAGACCTCCTTTACCTTTTCCAGGTCTCTCCGTAATATATAAATTTTACCCAGATTGAATAGGGCATGGGTTGTCCACTTCCTTGTCTTGTTGGCCTTTGTTATCTGTTGGTAGCTCTGAATGGCGAGATCGAAATTCTCTAATTTCGATGATGCCTCTCCCCTGATGAAGAGGAGCTCCTGCATGTTTTTGAAATCGGGGTATTCAAGGATCAAAATTTCAATGTTCGTTAAGGCATCCTTAAATTTCCCCTCATAGAAATAGCATTTCGCCATTTTGAACAGTCCATTTTCTCGATATTCGGGAATATTAATCAGGTTGAAATAATAGGGGAGGGCCTCCGAATATCTGTTTTCGTGAAAATAGACCTCACCCAGGATGAGTTGCGATAGGTATTTCTCCCTTTCATGGGCGGGAAGTTTTAGAATCTTATGGGAAATTTTGGCGGCTTCCTCGAATTCTCCCACGTTGAGATAGCACCATCCCATATGGAGAAGGGATTGACCGAATCTGGGATTTTGGGAAAAATTCTGGACCACTCCTTTAAACTCCTCCAGGGCCTTGGTATAGTCCTCCTGTTGGAGGTAAATTTCCCCCATACGGAACCGAACTTCCGGGAGCAATTTCGAATCGGAGAATCTCTTCTTAAACTGCAAGTAAGTCTGGATAGCTCCCCCTGCATCCCCTGATTGATATTGGGACCAGCCTAATCCAAAGAGTACGTCCGCGTATAAGGTGTCCTTCGGAAACAATCGGGTAAAGGTGAGATAGGCTTGCCTTGCTTTTTCATAACGACTTAGCCTCAACCGAATTTCCGCAAGCAAAAAGAGGGCTTCTCGAAAAAAGGACTTTTGAGATGAAGCTGGGTTACCTACGAGCTTGTCCAGTTGCTTTTCCGCTTCCCTATATCTTCCCTCGTTAAAGAAAATGAGGCCGAGCCAGTATTGGGCTTGGGTTAAGGTATCTCCGCCAATGGGGTGGGACATCAGTTCTCTCAAATAGTATTCCGCCTCTACAAAGCGTTTCCACTGCACGTAGATGTTCCCCAAGTCAAAATATGCCTCACTCAAATGTTCATTTTCGTGGTGCCGAAAGACCAATCTCCTATAATATTTCACCGCTTCCTCTTGGTTCCCCAATTCGAGCCATGTCCTTCCTAGCCAGAAGAGGGCGTTTCCCATGTGTTCAAAGGAGGGAAATTCATGGACAACCTTCTGGAAAACCCCCTTAGCCTCAAGAACCTTTCCCTGGAGATAATAGGTCCTTCCGAGCAGGTAGTAGACCCGGTCAATATTGGGGCTATGGGGATAGGATTCGATGTATTTCTCGAACTGATTCTCCGCAAAACTATAGAATTTATCGTTAAAGGCACCGATGGCTATGGTCAAAAGCCTCTCTCGGGATGGTGATGCAGCTGAGGCGATACCCCATTGAATAGGATATTGGAGGAAAAAAAGGAGAAATAGGAGTAAAATTATTTTCGATGGCATGACTTACGCTTATTCGACTTCCATCAAGATTTTCCGCACCGCTTCCATTTCGTCTTCGGTATTGACGTTGATGAGCGACCTCATATGAGGATCGAACTCCCTTATCTCCATTTCCTCGATATATTTCACCCTAACGTGGTGAAAGAAATTGACAATTCTCAGGTCACCACGTTCAAGCAATTGCCTCATCGGGTTTAAGCACTTCTTGGAATAAATGGCGTGTAATGGGTGGAGTCCGTCATGGGTTTTGGGAACGATAACATCGTATGCGTCCCTCTCCCCCGTCATGTATTTGATCACCCGAGGATTCAAAAGGGGCATGTCGCATGCAGTACAAAAGGCATGGTAGTTGGACGAATAGAAGAGCCCTGTGTAGAGCCCTCCAAGGGCCCCCTTGTCCAAAATGATGTCCTTTTGGAGAATGGCCTCGTATGTTTCAAAAGGGCGGGTATCATTGGCTACGATGATGATTTCCGAAAAGATTTCCCTAAATACGCGATAGACTCTCCCGAAAAGAGGGATCCCTCCCGAATCTATGAAGGCCTTACTTTTCCCCATCCTTTGGCTTTTTCCGCCTGCTAAGATGATACCCGTCATGCAAAATCCTTCAGCCCCTCAGGCCAGTTAATAGCATTTTTTATCCTCTAAATCAATAGAACCAAAACTGGAGTTTCCCGCCTTTCTGGGGACTCCCTTGTCCCTGAGCATAAATTCATCCTTCAAACCGCAGCACTGCATAACGGCAGCACCCAAATTCGGCTGGAAGGGAGGGGATTTGGAATTTCGGATTAGAAATTATGTGGAGAAAAACTGGGTGAAATATTGAGGATAAGGCAATTCCCGCAATTCTCTGGCCTTTTCATCAGAGGGATCTTTTCAGGGAAATCAGAGAACTCTGAAAAACTGGAAAAAGGAGCTCTGAGCGAATTGCGGTTCTGCAGTGCTGCAGTCTTGCAGTGAAGCGAACTTTGATGGCTTCGTAAAAAGTCCAACTTCTGCGTTGCACTGCATCCCCTGCCCTGTTAAATTAAAGGCAGCCATATCAAGAGGAGATACGGGATATAGAAGCTGCTTGAAAACAGTAACATCGAACAAAGAAAATATTTAACAGGGTGAATCACTGCAGCGTACTGTAAGTACGCCTCATTCCTCAGGATTTGCGCGCCTTGAATTTGGAGCTTTTTACTTTGCCATCGAATTTTTACTTTTTACGAGATCATCAAGATTGAACGAAATTTTGGGGTTTATTGCTTATTTCATCGAATAGCGCCTATAACGAACGTCCCTTGTCGACTCAATTTCCCGCCAGGCTTTCATATTTGCCCTGTAACGAGACTTTTTCCTCCAACGGCATAGAACGATGAGAAGATGCATAGCGAGATATCAAATTTTATTCATTCCGATGGCTCGGGCAACATGCTTTCCGTAATATCCCCGGTAGATGACCAGCTATTGGTGACGCTATCATAGGAGACGGTTCCGGTGATTCCCGATTCAGCAGTTGCAGTGGCCGTGACAGTAAACGTGTCGGCATCACCTGTCGTTTCGTACGTAAAATAGAGGGACTCCCCTACGTCCACCCCCTTTTTCAGGAAAATCGTTGAAGCCGTATCCCCAGTGGCTGTGAAGAAGTTCAACGTTCTCATTTTCTCAACTTTTTGGGAGGTTCTGATTGCCTTGATCATACCCAATGCCTCTCGTACCTTACACGTCTCGCTGTAATTGAGATACAGGGGAACGGCAATGCTGGCTAGAATGCCTACGATGATGATGACCACCATCAACTCGACCAGGGTAAAACCCTTTTGGGCGGGCAGGTTTTTTTTAATTTCGTTCGCGATAAATCCCAAGAATATCATCTCCAGTGGAG
>JAUWDQ010000295.1 GCA_030608745.1 Pseudomonadota bacterium
GGAAAACACGTTAATGTCATCGAAATCAACGGGGTGATCAATCCCGTTGCGGCCAAATTCATCACCGAGGCCATCGACCAATCCGAGGAGGACGGGGCCCAATGCCTCATCATCCAGATGGATACGCCGGGAGGCCTCATGGATTCGATGAGGAGCATCGTCAAGAAGCTGCTTTCTGCCCGCGTCCCCACAGTTGTTTACGTCTCTCCGCCAGGTGCAAGGGCCGCTTCCGCTGGTGTCTTCATCACCATGGCCGCCCATATTGCGGCAATGGCCCCCAGCACCAACATCGGCGCCGCCCATCCCGTAACTCTGGGAGGATCACAGCAGAAAGAAAACAAAGCCATGATGGAGAAGGTCGTCAACGATGCCGTTGCTCAGATAAAGGGGATCGCCAAAAAACGGGGGAGAAATATCAAATGGGCGGAAAAGGCAGTACGCAAGAGCGTCTCCATCACCGAGGGAGAGGCCCTGAAGCTGAAGGTTATTGACCTGGTGGCCCCAGATTTGGACTCCTTATTGGCCAAATTAGACGGCCGCAAGGTGAAGATCGACTCCCAGACAAAGGTCCTCGCAACCAAGGGAACATCCATCAACCGGAGGCAAATGGGGTGGAGGTATCGATTCCTCGATATCATCTCGAATCCCACCATCGCCTACATCATGTTGATGTTGGGCATTTACGGCATTTTCTTCGAGTTCTCCAATCCCGGGGCCATTTATCCCGGGGTCCTCGGCGCTATTTTCCTCATCTTAGCCTTCTTCGCCCTTCAGATGCTTCCCATAAATTATGCGGGATTGGCCCTCATCCTCCTTGGTATAGTTCTTTTTATCGCTGAGGTTAAGATCATCAGTTACGGCATGCTCTCGGTGGGAGGTGTTGTCTGCATGCTCTTGGGCTCCATTATGCTCGCCGAAAATCTGCCGGAGTATATGAAAATTTCGAAGGGCGTCATTTACCCAGCGATATTGGTGAGTGCGGGGTTTTTCGTATTCGCCGCCGCCATGGCGCTAAGGGCCCGCAGGAAAAAACCTACCACGGGAGTTGAGGGGCTTATCGGGGAGGTGGGCGTATCGGAAACGGTGATCTTCCCCGAGGGGACCGTCTCCATCCACGGTGAATTCTGGAGGGCTGAATGCGACGAAAGGATTGAAAAGGGAGAAAGGATCAAAGTGGTAGGCGTCGACCATCTAAAATTGAGGGTAATAAAGGTATAATTCCCCATTTAAAAAGGAGGATATGATATGATTTTTATTCCAGTGCTCATTTTTTGCATCCTCGTTCTTGTGGGCTCCGCCGTAAAAATCTGTAAGGAATATGAGCGAGGGGTCGTCTTCCGGTTGGGAAGGCTGATCCTTCCCCCCAAGGGCCCGGGTATCTTCCTTATTATCCCCTTCGTTGACCGGATGCAAAAGATAAGCCTTCGGACCGTGGTGATGGATGTCCCCCCTCAAGACGTTATTAGCCGGGACAATGTCTCCATCAAGGTGAATGCTGTTGTCTACTTCAGGGTGATGCAGGCGGACAAATCCGTTGTAGAGGTGGAAAATTACATGTACGCCACCTCTCAGCTTGCCCAGACTACCCTGAGGAGCGTAGTCGGCCAAGCCGAGCTGGACGAGTTGCTCTCCGCCAGGGAAAAGATGAACAAGGAGCTCCAGAGCATCCTGGACAGGCAGACGGACCCCTGGGGCATTAAAGTTTCCATGGTCGAGATCAAACACGTCGATCTTCCCGAGGAGATGAAAAGGTCTATGGCCAAGCAGGCCGAGGCGGAGAGGGAGCGAAGGGCAAAGGTCATCAACGCCATGGGCGAATTTCAAGCCGCTCAGAAGATGGCAGACGCGGCAAAGGTCCTGAGCACCTATCCCGCGGCCCTCCAGCTGAGGTTTCTCCAAACCTTGGCGGAGGTGGCAACGGAGAACAACTCGACGGTGGTCTTTCCGGTGCCCATCGACCTGGTTAAACCCTTTCTCGAAAAGGCGGGGAAATGAGTTAGACTCCTCAATCCCCATCGGATTAAATTTAACGTCATTGTAAAAAGTCGAGATCAGACGGCAAAGAAAAAAGATCCAGATGCAAGGCGCGCAAATCCTGAGGAATGAGGCGTACATAGAAGTACGCTGCAGTGATTTACCCTGTTAAACATTTTCTTTGTTTGATGTTACTGTTTTCAAGCAGCTCCTATATCCCATATTTCTTGATATGGCTGCCTTCAATTTAACAGGGCAGGGGATGAAGCGGAACGCAGCAGATGGACTTTTTACGAAGCCGTCAAATTTGTCCCAACTTATCTAATATAAGGGAGGGAAGGACATTTCGGTTCGTCTCCGTGACGGCCAGTATTTCCATGGCTGGCAACTGCCGTATGCGTTGGGTAAACGGATCGGTCCTCTGGTGAATAACCCCCAAGATCTTTTTGTCGCTTCCCAAGATCCGCAGGATTAACGACCGAAACCCGCTTGAGAAGAGCTCCATCTTCCCGATCTCGTCGATAATGATCAAATCTTCCCTTTCAAGAGCCCTTTCCAGGGATGGGACTACGATCTCATCAAAGGCGTCAACATCGACCCCGTACCTGCCTACCCGAAAGGGTCCAGGGCGGCTCACATGGGCCAAGATTCCATCCCGACCATCCAAGGTCTTGATACGAAAGCCCTCCCGGAGATTTCCCTTCCTTATCTCCTCGGTGTAAAAGCCTCCCGCTCTGCCCCTGA
>JAUWDQ010000091.1 GCA_030608745.1 Pseudomonadota bacterium
CCTCCCCCAGCATGTGGTAGTCCCCATGGCCGGAGGTTCTTTGATCACCAAGATATGGAAGGGGTTTAAGGAACTGGAGAAGTTAGGGTTCCTGGATGGGGGAACCTCAAAGATTTACGGAGCGCAAGCCTCTGGATCGAGCCCCATCACAACAGCACTGAAAGAGGGTGAAGATCTCATCAAACCCCAGAAGCCCCAGACTATTGCCAAATCATTGGCCATTGGAAATCCTGCGGACGGGTACTACTCCCTTAAAGTGATGCGTGAAAGCGAAGGATGGGGGGAGGATGTGACGGACGCGGAGATCATTCAGGCAATGAAACTTTTGGCTAAAACTGAGGGAATCTTTACCGAGACCGCAGGTGGCGTGACAGTGGGGGTAACCCAGAAGCTGGTGCAACAGGGCGTCATTCCTCGAGACGAGTCGATTCTCATCTGCATCACGGGCAACGGTCTCAAAACCCAAGAGGCGATTATGGGAGAGGTCGGTCAGCCGCTTGTTATCGAGCCCAATATCAATGAATTTCACCGAGTGGCGAATCAAAAAGGATCACGTTAAATGGTCAGAAAGGAGCAGGAGATGTCTGGGTCCCATGTGGAAAAAAAGATCTACCTTACGTTTCCCAAATCCCTCATCAAGGAGCCGGTTGTTTATAACGTGGGAAAGAAGTTTAAGGTGGTGACAAACATCAGGACGGCCAGCATCACCGAGGAGATGGGGATCATGGCCTTGGAGATCACGGGGGAAGAGGAGGAGTATCAGAAGGCGGTGGAATATCTGAGGGGGATAGGGGTCAGAGTGGACCCCATCGAGATGGATGTCATCGAGTGAAGTCGGGAACCCATAAAGGGATTCACCCATGGTGAGGATTCCTAAAACGATCTTCCAGGAAATGGTTAATCATGCCTTACGGGAGGCACCCCTGGAGTGTTGTGGAATCCTGGCGGGAAAGGGGAGGACGGTCCGCCGGATGTACGAGATGAGGAATGCAGACGAGTCGAGGACCACTTACTTGATGGCCCCAGAGGAGCAGCTTCAGATTTTTAACGAGATCGAAAAGGAACGTCTTGATATGGTGGCCATATACCACTCCCACCCCCATACCATTCCCTTCCCCTCGAAAAGAGATGTTAGGTTGGCCTTCTATCCCAGCATTGCTTATGTCATCATTTCCTTGAAAGACGGGGGGACATCTGTAAAGGCTTTCAGGATAGGGAAGGAAGCGATCTCTATCGAGCCTATCCGCGTTATCAGTCGGTTTTCATAGTTCATCATTGGAGGCTGAGGAAATGGGCAAGAGCTTTAAAGAAATATGGCCCGACATTAAGGGAAAGATAAAAGAGGTATCTCCCGAAGAACTGAAGGTACGGATGACCAATGGAAAAGAGACCATCCTTTTGGATGTCAGGGAGAAGGATGAGATGAGAAAGGAGTACATGTGTGGGGCTGAATTGCTCCCCCGGGGTTTTTTGGAGATGCGTGTGGAGGAACTAATTCCCGATAAAGAGAAGCCCATTGTGGTGTATTGTGCCGTGGGGGTTCGCTCTGCCTTTGCCGCCAAGACATTGATGGATATGGGATATGAGGATGTAGCTTCTCTGCGGGGTGGAATTGAGAAGTGGAAGAGGTCGGGTTTTGAGGTCCTGAGGGATCTGGATTTCACGCGAGAACAATTGGATCGATACAGCCGCCAGATTATCCTGCCCGAAGTGGGGGAAAAGGGCCAGGCCAAAATCCACCGGGGAAAGGTTTTAATTGTAGGTAGTGGACGTTTGAGTTCCGCCGCCACCATGTACCTGGCCGCCGGGGGGGTGGGAAAATTGGGAGTTGTGGATTTCCATCCTGTAACCCATGGAGATCTGAGGGGGCAAATTTTACACACCTTCTCCTCTTTAGGGAAAAACAGGGCTGAATCGGCCGCAAAAATGGTGGAAAGGATCAATCCGGATGTGTCCACTGAGGCTTATCCCATCCGGTTAGGTGTGGAAAACACCGTGGATATTCTCAAAGATTATGACGTTATCCTGGAATGCAGTGGCAACTCCCGTACCCGGTATCTGGTGAACGACGCCTGTGTGCTCATGGAGAAACCCCTTTTTATCGCGGAGATGGCGCGGGATTGGGGCAAGGCGATGAGTGTTTACCCGGGAGAAGGTCCGTGCTACCGGTGCGTCTTTCCAAAGCCTGAGCTTGACGACAACGCATCCGAAGGAGACGGGTACTCAGACGCCCTGGGGGGACTGATGGGGTTAATCCAGGCCGCCGAGATCTTCAAGTTTCTCCTGGGAAAGGGAGACCTTTTAAAGGGCAAGCTCCTCCTCTGGGATGGATTCCGCATGAGGTTTCAGCAGAAACCGGTTGAGCGGGATAGAGCATGTCCCTTGTGTGGGGAACACCCTTGCATTACTGATTTGGTGAAGAATAAGGGTTCTTATGGGCGGTTGGGTTAAGCCTTTACCTTCGAAATTGAACCACATTTCCTCGGAACGATCCGCCAACTTCGTGTTTGAGTTTACCGGGGAGATCGATACTTGGGCCTAAAGCGTTGGGAGTCAAACCAGCCCATCCAAGGGAGGATCAAAAGATGAGCGTTGAAGTGAGAATCCCCTCTCCCCTAAAATCCCTTACGGGGGGAAAAGATGTTATCCAGAGCAAAGGGAGCACGGTGGGAGAAGTGATACAAGAGGTGATCTCTGCCTATCCCCAACTGAGGGAAAGGCTGTGTGATGAGAAGGGGGATGTGCGACGATTTATCAACATATTCCTGAACGATGAGGATATCCGTTTCATGAAGAATTTGGAAACCCCGGTGAAGGATGGGGATAGCCTTTCCATCATACCCGCCATCGCTGGCGGGTCAGAATCTACCCCTGGCCAGGTTATTCTGGGGCAAAGTTTTTCATCCCAATGGGCCGTAATGAAAGAGGAAAGGATAAAGGATGGCAAGGTTTTCATCTTAGGGGCCGGCGGGTTGGGTTCCCCGGCCGCCCTTTACCTGGCTTCGGCAGGCGTTGGAACCATAGGGATTGCAGATTCAGATGTTGTCGACCTCTCCAACCTTCACAGGCAAGTCCTCCATTTCACCAAGGATGTGGGTAGGGGAAAGGTCCGTTCCGCCAGAGGGAAGCTGAGGGCCCTCAATCCAGATGTGAAGGTCCGCACCTACCGAACGAGGGTGACTTCCGAGAACGTGCGGGAAATCATCAGGCCTTATGATATCATCATCGATGGGAGCGACAATTTTCCCACAAAGTTTTTGATCAATGATGCCTGCTACTTCGAAAAGAAGCCCTTAGTTTTGGGGGGGATCCTGAAGTTCTACGGGCAAGCTACTGTCTTCCATCCCTGGGACAAAGGGCCCTGCTACCGATGTATTTTCCCAAATCCACCACCGCCGGGCGCCGTGCCTTCTTGCCAGGAGGCCGGAGTGATCGGGGCCATTGCGGGGATCATAGGCATGATTCAGGCATTCGAGGCGATAAAACTCCTTTCGGGTCAGGGTGATCCCCTCATCGGGCGTTTTCTGGTGTTTGATTCACTGGATATGTCCTTCCAAGAATTCAAAATAGAAAGGGATGAAAGCTGTCCCCTCTGCGGCAAGGGCGCTTCGATCACCAAGTTGGTGGATTATCAGCAGGTGTGCCAGGCTTAGGAGAGCGGGTTTCCGGTGCGCCATGGGTCTCAAAGTCCAGCTGTATGCGAAAAGAGATTGTTCCCTCTGCGTTGTCGCCAGGGAGATTATCTTGAGGGTCCTGAAGGAGATCCCCTTTGAATTCCAAGAGGTCGATATCGAATCGAGGGGCGACCTCTATGAGAGGTTTAGAGAAGAGGTGCCCGCTGTATTCGTGAACGGGGAGCGAACCTTTACCCGCAGGGTTAGCGAGAGAAAATTAAAGAGGGTTTTGAAGAGACGTCGGCCAAAGTGATGATGAACAAGGACGGGCGTCCGGTTGAAAGTATGGAGGGTTTAAAATGTGCCACATTGTGTTATCTTCCCCAATTCTGGCCCTGCCGCTGTTCTTATTCTTACCCTTTAGGACGGCGCTGCCCGCGTATCTTGCCGTGCTGGTTGCCACTGGTTTCGTTTACTTTAAGATCATCGGGGCAATGAAATCCAAGGTTCAGACCGGCATGGAGGGGATGACCGGCTGTAAGGCAGTGGTGGTGGAGGATATCAATCCGGATGGAAAAGTCAGAGTTGGAAATGAAATATGGGTAGCGACGGCTACGGATAGGAAGTTTTCCAAGGGGCAGATGGTGAGAATAGCCGAGATTCGAGGATTAAGGGTAATCGTAGGGGGCCCGTCGAAGGATAGATGACGAAACGCATCCATTTGGGACGAGATAAAGAAGAGCAAGACGTTTTCAAATCGGAGTCTTAAGACGAGGTGATGTTTTTGGAGAAAGAACGCACACACAAGATAAGGACTCGATATGACCGGATTTCTCGCTACTACGACTTCATGGAATCGCCTCTGGAGAAACTCCTCTTCTCGCAATGGCGAAGAAGAGTTTTCGACGTTCTGGATGGGGATAACATCCTGGAGGTAGGCGTGGGGACGGGAAAAAATTTTGACTTTTACCCGGTCGGCAAATCGATCACGGGGATTGATTTCAGTAAGGGAATGCTGAGGAGGGCCCGGAGGAAGGCGCAAAGCCAAGGAGTGAAAGCGGATCTGGTTGACATGGATGTTCAGGATCTCCAGTACGACGATCAATCCTTCGATACGATCGTGGCCACCTTCGTCTTCTGCTCCGTACTGGATCCGATAAAGGGATTGGAGGAAATCAGGAGGGTATGCAAAAAAGGGGGGAAAGCCGTCTTGTTAGAGCATGTAAAACCAGCAACTACACTCTTGGGGAGGATTTTTGACCTGCTAAATCCCATCTGCGTCAAGTTAATAGGAGCTAATGTTAACCGGGACACCGTCTCAAACGTCAAGAGGGCGGGCCTGAATGTCCTGGAAGAGAAAAATCTTTTCCGGGATGTCGTTAAATTTGTCGTGGCCAAGCCGTGAAACGGGTAATGGGCGGCCTTACGTATATTGTTTTCCTCGCGGTGCAAAAATTTTTTGCAGTTCGCCCCACCGATTCGAGGTGATTAGGTAAATATTATTCATCGTCCGAGAGTTCCCTTTCTTCACCTTCCGTTTAACGAGAATTAATGTAATGATATTAATAGCTTATAGGCCAGTGGGGTTCTCTTTATTCCCTCATCATTGGCACACCTTTTGTCCTTAGAAAGGTTAAGGGCTGAAGAAGTCCATGGCTGTCGGGGAATAATGAGGAGGTTTCCATGAAAGAACGGAAAGAGAGCATATGGGGCAGTCATTCTTTTTGGATGATTCTGTGTTGTGCTATTCCCCTTGTGGGCATCATTATCCTTTCTCTGAGGAGGATGGCCTCCAAGGATAATTACAAAGGGTCTTACAAAAATCACATGATGAGGTCAAAAAGGTAGTCGGGGCATTGAATAAGCATTTTGAAAATAGGGCGGAATACGTACCCATAGTCACCGGGGTTTTAGTAGATGAAACTTCGGGAAGTGATAAAATCTGCTGAGGAGGATTGCACATGGGGAAATGGCTCATCGTTTTGGGAGTTATGGGGTTGTTGTTCCTTCTGATACGCCGGGGTGGAATGGGATGCTGCGGCGGAGGTCACTCTCATTCACCCTCCGGGGAAGGCAAGGAGGGTGAGAAGAAGAAATTGAGTTGCCATTAAATAGCAGGAGTCAATCACCATGGCAAGGGATCCGGTCTGCGGTATGGAGGTGGATGAATCTCAGGCCCCCGCCAGTCTCGAGTACAAAGGGCGGAGGTTTTATTTCTGCGCCTTATCATGCTATGAAGCCTTCGAAAAAGACCCTGAAAGCTATCTGGTGCCGGAAAAACAGGGATGGTGGGGACGTTTTTTGAACAAACTGGCCAAGGCGAGTCAAGAGACTTACGGGAACAAGCCGCCCAAGTGCCATTAGCGAATAGGGTCTTTCAACTTAAAAAGGATATCAGGTTTGACTTTAATCAAACACTTGACCATTCAGAACATATATTCTTCTTGACAAGAGGGGTTAACCTTTCTTGGGGAGACCCATTTCCTGTAGATTGGGCGCTTTTATTATTACGGAAATGAAGGTATAAACCCACGGACAATATTGCTAGTGGGGGAACTTTCACGCCTTCTTTAATCGCCGAAGTTGTGAAGAGGAAAACTTTGTTCTAATATGATCAATTACTGTATACTTTTCAAAGAATGGTGATTTATGCATGTCCTTACTGCTTGTTAAAATTTTTTTTCGACTCATGAGCCAAAGGAGATGAGACGTTATGGCCATCGATCTGGTTTGCGGAATGATTGTTGATGAGAAGTCGGCCCCTGCCAAAACGACTTACGGGGGAACCGACTATTATTTTTGCGCCACCTATTGCAGGGAGGCTTTCGATCGAGAGCCTCAAAAATTTATCCAGGGGACCAAGCAGTGGGGGGAGACCATTGATCCCGTTTGCGGGATGACGGTGGAAATCCCTCACGCTGCGGCTATGAGTGTGTATAAGGGACAATTCGTTTATTTCTGCAATGTGGCCTGCAAGGAGAAGTTTGATGCCTCCCCTGAGAAGTTTTCGGAGGCCCAGGAGGGGAAGGAAGAGGAAAAGAAACCGGCTGCCACTGTTCCAAGGGAGGGTTTGAAGAAGGCCGAGCTCCCTATAACGGGGATGAGCTGTGCCAGTTGTGTTGCCAAGATTGAAAAGGGGCTATCGAAGATGAGCGGCATCGTGGATGCCAACGTGAATTTTGCCACGGAGAGAGCCACCATTACTTTCGATCCATCGCGGGTCCACATAGGGGATTTTGTGGCCACCATCAGGGATTTGGGATATGAGGCGGGGATAGAAAAGGTCACTTTGCCTATCCATGGCATGTCCTGTGCCTCCTGTGTGAAAAAGGTTGAAGATGCCCTCAATGGGTTGGAAGGGGTGGTGCGGGCGAGCGTCAATTTTGCAACGGAACGGGCTGCCGTCCAGTATATCTCCGGCGCCGTTTCCCCGGGAGATTTTAAAAAGGCGGTCAAGGATGCTGGCTACGAGATTCTTGAGATGGAGAGGGTTGAAAAGGAGGACATCGTCGATCGGGAAAAAGCCGCCAGGGAGGCCGAATATGGGAAATTGAAACGGAAGTTCATCACGGGCGTTATCTTGGTGAGTCCCATCTTTCTCTTGGGCCACTGGAAAACGCTGGGTTTATCCAACCTGTATGACCTGAGCCGGGAGGTCAATTTTTACCTTCAGCTCATTTTTCAGACCCCCATCCAGTTCTGGGTAGGATGGCAGTTCTATGTAGGGGCGTGGAAGACCGCCAAACACAAGTCCACGGATATGAACACCCTTATTGCTGTGGGTACCTCCGCTGCTTACGTCTACAGTGTGTTGGCCACCTTTTTGCCGTGGCTTTTCGCGGCAAAGGGGCTGATGGCCGAAGTCTATTTCGACACGGCCGGGGCCATCATCGTTCTCATCCTGCTGGGTCGCCTGTTGGAGGCAAGGGCCAGGGGTCAGACCTCCGAGGCCATCAAGAAACTGATCGGGTTACAGGCAAAGACAGCCAGGGTTATGAGGGATGGCCAGGAGATGGATATCCCCGTGGAAGAGGTAGGGATCGGGGATCTCGTGGTGGTGAGGCCCGGGGAAAAAGTCCCTGTCGATGGGATTGTCAGAGAGGGGCACTCTTCGGTGGACGAATCGATGATCACAGGTGAATCCATCCCTGTGGAGAAGAAGACGGGGGATGAGGTGATCGGTGCTACCATCAATAAGACGGGAACTTTCACATTTGAGGCCACCAAGGTGGGTAAAGACACCATGCTTTCCCAGATCGTCAAGATGGTTGAGGAGGCCCAGGGCTCAAAACCCCCAATTGCTCGACTGGCCGATATCATCGCCAGCTACTTTGTCCCGGCCGTAATAGGAATCGCCATTATCACCTTCATCGTTTGGTACTTCTTTGGGCCAGTGCCCGCCCTTACCTACGCCGTGCTTAACTTCGTTGCTGTTCTCATCATCGCCTGCCCCTGCGCCTTGGGGTTGGCCACCCCAACCTCCATCATGGTGGGGACCGGGAAAGGCGCCGAAAATGGCGTCCTCATCCGAGGGGGTGAGGCCCTGGAGACGGCCCACAAACTCACCGCTATCGTAATGGATAAAACGGGAACCTTAACCAAAGGCGAACCCTCGGTGACGGATATTGTGGAATCCGATGGGTATAAGAAAGAGGATGTTCTTCGCTATGCAGCCTCGGCGGAGAAGGGTTCGGAGCATCCCCTGGGGGAGGCCATCGTCAACCGGGCCAAAAAGGAGAACATCCCCCTCATCAATCCGGAGAACTTCAATGCCATCGCGGGACATGGCATCGAGGCAACCATCGATGGAAGGTCCTTATTGTTGGGGAACGCGAAACTGATGAAGGACCGAGGGATACCCTTGGACGGGCTGGAGAAAAAGGCCGAGGAATTATCCAACGAAGGGAAGACCCCCATGTTTGTGGCCATCGATCAAAATCCAGCCGGCATCATCGCGGTGGCCGATACCCTTAAGGAGAATTCAAAGGAGGCGGTGGAAGCGCTTCACAGGATGGGGATAGAGGTTGCCATGCTTACCGGGGATAACCAGAGAACGGCAAAGGCCATTGCGAGGCAGATCGGCATCGATCGAGTTCTTTCGGAGGTTTTACCAGAGGTGAAAGCCGATGAAGTGAAGAAGCTCCAGGCGGAGGGCAAGAAGGTCGCCATGGTGGGAGACGGCATCAACGATGCGCCGGCCTTGGCTCAGGCCGATGTGGGGATTGCCATCGGGACGGGCACGGATGTGGCCATGGAGTCTGCGGATATCACCCTGATCAGCGGCGACCTGAGGGGAGTGGTGACGGCAATCGCCCTCAGCAAGGCTACCCTCAGAAACATCAAGCAGAACCTCTTCTGGGCTTTTGCTTACAATACCACTTTGATACCCGTTGCCGCGGGGGTGCTCTTCCCCTTCTTCGGGATACTGCTCAACCCCATCTTCGCGGCGGCGGCCATGGGGCTCTCTTCCGTGACGGTGGTGAGCAATGCCTTGAGATTGAGGAGGTTCAGATGTCCAGTAATTGGTGCATGAAAAAGGATTCTAAACAAGGGACATAGAAGGGAGTTAAAATATGGGAAAAATCTACGATGATATCACACAAACTATCGGGAATACACCACTGGTAAGGATGAAGGGGATGACCAAGGGAAGCGTTGCCCAGGTTGTGGCAAAGCTTGAGTCCTTCAATCCCCTTTCCAGCGTCAAGGACCGGATCGGGGTGAGCATGATTGAGGCTGGGGAGAGGGATGGTTCTATTAAAAAAGATACGATCCTCATCGAGCCCACATCGGGAAACACGGGGATCGCGTTGGCCTTTGTGGCCGCGGCCAAGGGATATCGGCTGATCTTGACCATGCCCGAGACCATGAGCGTAGAGCGGAGAAACCTCTTACAGATGCTGGGGGCGGAGCTGGTTTTAACCCCGGGGCCAGAGGGGATGCCGGGAGCCATCCGGAAGGCGGAGGAACTGGTCAAAGAG
>JAUWDQ010000049.1 GCA_030608745.1 Pseudomonadota bacterium
GGAAAATCGTAAGATCTGGGAGGGAGGCCATGCTGGGGGGAAGACGCTTCTTTATTGTTCTGTTTTTCTCCCTTATCGCCCTTGGCTCACCCCATGGTTACAGCAAATCCATCGGTGAGATCTGCGCGGAAAAGGATATCGTCCCCTCTCAGGCCAGCATCGTCGTCATAAAGGCGAAACGAAAACTTTTTTTCTATTTAGATGAGAAGTTTGTAAAGACATATCCCGCGGTTTTTGGGAGAAACTACAGCAAACAGAAGCTTTATGAAGGGGATAAATGTACGCCCGAGGGTATCTTCCGAGTTGTGTCGAAATGGGTCCATGAAGAGTGGTCGAGGTTTATCCTGCTTAATTACCCGACATGGGACGACGTGAAAAGGCATCAAAAGGCCTGCTCTGAGGGGTTAATCCCCCTGAGGGAGGGCAGATGTGTCGGCTTGGGAGGGGGGATAGGGATTCACGGAACCCACTCCGAGGCCCTTAATCGTGTAAAAATCGATTGGACGGACGGCTGCATCTCCCTTTTCAACCGAGATATAGAGGAGTTCTTCCCCTATCTTGAGAAAGGGGATCTGGTTTTTATATTCCCTTAGTGGGGGATTATGGGGAATAGAGTCAACGGAAGGGTGGTTACGTCTTCCTTATTTCGTCGGCATGAGGAGATTTGTCCTATGACATTAAGATTTCAGGGAGGTACCCGTTTATTCCATCATGGGTGGTTTCCTCTTGGGGATGAATTTTAAGACAAAGGAGGGTGACATGAGGTTGGATACTTTTGAGGATATTGTCCAACAAGCCATTAGAAAAGAGGCCGATGCCGCGATGTTCTATCAAATGGCCAGTGAAAGAGCCAAGCCGGGCATGAATAAGATGTTCCAGGAACTAGCGGAGGAGGAACGGGGTCACAAGAGAATGCTGGAAGAATTGGATACGGCGAAGCTGAGGAGTTACGAATTCCGTGAAATGCCCGATTTGAAAATCAGCGAGTATTTAGAGGATATCCCTTATAGCAGGGATATGGATTATCAGGATATTCTCCGGTATGCAATGAAGAGCGAGGAGAAATCCCGTAACTTCTACCTTCGATCTGCAGAGAGGTGCGGGGATCCGGACCTAAAAAAGTTATTTCAGATGTTGGCCCAAGAGGAAGCCAAACACAAGCTAAAGTTTGAGAAGATGTACGAGGATGATGTGTTGGAATCCACTAAGTATTAGGGGTAATGGGATAATCGCATTGCAAATGAAGGGCAATGTTCGTGGAGATAGCAAAGCTCTCACCTTGGGGAAGATATGGCCATTGACATTTTATCACCAAATGGGTAGCTTAATTTCATTATAAGGGGATGAAGGGGCCGTGAAGGTTTTCTTGCTGCGGGGGATTATTGATGAGATGGGCCCTGGGCCTCTTATGACGTAATTGAACGGGGCAGGAGATTCTATTGAGGCCGTGGGCGGCAGAATACCCCATGGCCTTTTTGCTCCGGGGAGTCTTAAGATGAAGAGGATTTTTAGCGGAATTCAGCCAACGGGGGAAATCCATATCGGTAACTACCTCGGTGCCATCCAGAACTGGGTCTCTTTGATCGACGATTACGACTGTATCTACTGTATTGTCGACTACCATGCCATTACCATCGACTTCGAATCCCATATGATGAAATCTCAAATCATGGAGACGGCCATTGTCAACATGGGTTGTGGATTGGATCCGGAAAGATGTTCCCTATTTGTACAATCTCATGTCCCGGAACATACGGAGTTGGCCTGGATTTTCAACTGCATTACTCCCATTGGAGAGTTGGAGCGGATGACGCAATTTAAGGATAAGTCGAAACAACATCGCCATAATATTAATATAGGGCTTTTGAATTATCCGGTGCTGCAGGCTGCGGATATTCTCCTCTACAAGGCACATTTCGTCCCCGTTGGGGAGGATCAATTTCAACATGTGGAGCTCACCCGGGAGATCGCCAGGAAATTCAACAGGAGATTTGGCGAGGTCTTTCCCGAACCCCAGGTCCTCTCACCGAATACCCCCAGGATCCTCGGGCTTGATGGAAAGAAGAAGATGTCCAAAAGCATAAATAACTACCTGGGACTGACGGAACCGGAGGACGAAATCTGGGAGAAGTTGCGAAAGGCGGTGACCGATGAAGCCAGAAAACGACGAAGGGATCCGGGAAATCCCGACAGGTGTAATATCTTTACCATCCATGGGGGATTTGGGAGCCGGGAAGACCTGGAGGCCATAGACCGAGGGTGCCGAGAGGCAACTATAGGGTGTGTGGACCACAAAAGGATGCTGTATGAGGATATGATGGCCCATTTGACCCCAATTCGGAACAGGATAAGGGAGCTTCGAGGGAATATCGATTATGTAAAGGAGGTATTGGAAAACGGGGCGACGCGATGTAAGGCGATCGCCGTCGAGGTGATGGATGAGGTGAAAGCAAAAACCGGCCTTGCGCGGTGAAGCCAAACTGATCTCGACCTATATCCCGTTGTAGACTCTGTCGACCATTTCCCTGAACCAATCCGGCTTCTTGATAAGGACGTAGAGGAGGATGATTACGGCGAAGGGAATAGGAATGACGGCATCGATAATGGCAAGCAGGATTAATCCGAGAATGCATTGATTCCGAAACGACATGGCCTAAAACTCCCACGATCAGGTGAGCGAGGAGTTGGGATTCGATGGCCACCATGTCTGCCCTGGTGCTTAAATCGCTCCATCGCCCCTTTGAATGCAATGATGAGACGATTATAAGGAATTGATTCCCTCAAGACAACCCTCCTCTAACCGAAGAAAACGGTGTGATTCATGGAAGGGGAGGTAAATTGGGGGATTTATCATCCAAAACGATGTTTTGGCTTGATTTCATATGGGAGTTATGATATCGTATATAAAAACGAAAGTGTCCCTACAGGGGAGTTGGGCGTGAAGAAGATATTGGTGGTGGAAGACGATGAGAGCCAGCGAATTTTATACCACGACGAATTGGCCGAAGCTGGCTACGAGGTGATACTGGCTGCTAATGGGAGGGAGGCGTTGAAGCAACTGGATGTGGAAACGCCCGACTTGATCATACTGGATATCGTTATGCCCGTGATGGATGGAATGGAGACAATCGGCAGGATTATAAGAGAGCATAGGGAAGTTCCCATCATTTTGAATACTGCCTATTCGAGTTACAAGGACGACTTTATGAGCTGGGGTGCCGAGGCCTACGTGGTTAAATCGGCCGATTTGGGGGAGCTAAAGGCAAAGGTGCGAGAGGTCCTTGGGGAATCGGGAAATCATCCCTGAACAAATTGAATAGAATCCAAGAGGCGCAGACCGACACCTTTGAGGGCGCTGTTAAGGCGTGTAGATCACGGCGATGAATCTGGCGGGTTTGTCCCCCAAATTCCTCAGTTTGTGGCTTATGGCTGAATTGAAATGGAGGCTTTGGCCCTTTGTGAGGACGTTTTTTTCCTCTCCAACCATCATCTCCACTTTGCCCTCCAATACGTAGATGAATTCCTCGCCTTCGTGGTGATAATCAACACCCATGTGTTCTTTTCGGGGATCTACGGTCACGAGGAAGGCCTTTAAATGCTTGGTTTCGGCTCCTGGAGTAAGGGTTTGATAGGCATATGCCTCGGTCCGGACCAGGAAGCTCTTTCTCCTTTGCTCTTCAGAAGCCTTCTGTTGGTCAGCAGAAAGGAAGGTGCCCGATTCCACGGAGAATGCCTTTGCAATCTGAATAATTGCCGAAACCGGCGGGATCACCTGTCCCTTTTCGATTTTCTTGAGATATTCGGAACTGTATCCCGTCTCATTGGCCAGCTGTTTCAGGGATAGGCCCGTTTTCAACCGTAATTTCTTCATCCTTGATTCAAAGGATTCCTTAGGTCTCGGCATCTCTCCCCCCCAATAGGAAATCCAAGGAGATGGATATTACGCCTGATTATACGAATATCGGCAGGACGTTTCAACTCAAAAATGCTTTTGCGCTGAGTTTTCCTTAGCTTTGTAGTATAGTAATATCATTTTAGATTGGTTTTTTCCAAAGAAGCATGTGGAGTCGATTCTTGGGCAATTTCGTCAAGATCTTTGTTGTAGAGAATAAATTCGAGGCCGATTTGGTCTCCCAGTCCCTGCAGGAAGAGGGAATTCCCGTAATGTTAAAAAGATTCTCCGATACAGCCTATGATGGTCTCTACATTCCCCAAAAGGGGTGGGCCGCTGTCATGATCCCGGAGGAATTTAAGACCATGGGAGAAAGGGTGGTGGTCGAGTTCGAGGAGGCATTTAGGAAGAGAGGGGGAGTGGGCGACAAAATGAGGAAATGAAGTCAATTATTTTTCCTAAACGAACACCGCTGTCCCTTCGCTTCCGTGCTTCCGAAGTGACCCTCTCGGAGTTCGCAGGTGGGGAATACTTACCCCTTCCAGCCTCTAAAGGGCTGGTCTTCCCCTTTCCTTCGACTGCGCCCAGGACAAGCTCTGCTCACCCTCGATGGGTGCCCCACTTCTCCAGCAAATTACGCTCATGGACAGCGGTGTCCGCTAGAAACTCGGGAAACTCCAAATTAAAAAGATTGACGCGGATCAGGGCGAGATATACAATTTTTTATACCATTGGAGGATGGAGAAGGTTCATTGGGCAGAGGGAAGAAGTTCAGGTTTTTGAATCATACCGCTGATTTGGGGATCCTTGTTTATGGCAGGGACTTAGAGGAGTTATTCAGCAACGCTGGGGAGGTCTTCTTCAATATCATTACGGATTTGCAAAGGGTAAGGGAGAGCACGGAGAGGATCATTCGAGTCGAAAGTCCGAATTTGGAGGATTTGATGGTTCATTGGTTGGGGGAATTACTCTACATGCATGATGTGGATGGCCTCCTTTTCAAAAGTTTTTCCATCGATGAACTTCGCGATGGATCGCTGAAGGCGAGGGCGAGGGGAGAAGCATTTGATGAGGGACGCCATGTCATTAAGACGGAGATCAAGGCGGTGACGTACCATCAAATCCAGGTGAAAAAGGACAAGAGGAGGTGGAGTGCGAGGATCATATTCGACCTTTAAGGAGTGAAGGAAATCCAAGGAAAGGAGTAGGAAAGATGTCGGAAGGAAGCCACATAAAAATTCAGAAGGTAGACGATCACCGGTGGCGTATTCCCCGGGAGGGAAAGATGCGGACCGATGGCCTCGTTTACGCCAATGAGAGGATGATTGCCGATATCCGGAAGGACCAAAGCCTCGTCCAGGTATCAAATGTTGCGTGGCTTCCGGGAATCGTGGGGAACTCCTTGGCGATGCCGGATATCCATTGGGGGTATGGGTTTCCCATTGGCGGAGTAGCGGCTTTCGATCTGGATGAGGGAATCATTTCGCCTGGGGGGGTGGGATACGATATCAACTGAGGCGTGCGGCTTATGCGCTCAGGTTTGAGCCGCAAAGATGTCTCGGGACGCATAAAGGAATTGGTGGAGGCCCTTTTCAGGAATATCCCATCCGGGGTGGGGTCACAACGGAAGGACCTCAAGTTGAACCGAGAAGAGGAGAGGAAGGTCTTCGTGAAGGGAGCCCGATGGGCGATTGAGAATGGCTATGGTTTGTGGGAAGATTTGGAACACATCGAGGAGAAAGGAGCGATAGAGGGAGCGGACCCACGCGCCGTTTCGGAAAGGGCCTTCGAGCGAGGACGTGCACAATTGGGGACCCTTGGATCGGGTAATCATTTCGTGGAAGTGGGTTACGTGGCCGAGATATACGATGAAAAATTGGCCGATACACTCCGGCTGAAGGAGGACGGGGTAACCGTTATGGTTCATACCGGATCAAGGGGGTTAGGGCACCAGGTGTGCGATGATTATATCAAGGTTATGCTCCAGGCGGCGGGAAAATATGGAATCGAATTACCCGATAGACAGCTCTGTTGTGCCCCGATTGCCTCCGATGAGGGCAGGCGTTACTGGGCTGCCATGGCCTGTGCGGCTAATTTCGCCTTTGCGAACCGGCAGATGATTACCCACTGGGTCAGGAAGACCTTTGAGCGGGTGATGAGGATGGGTCCCAAGCGGCTCCAGTTGGACCTCATCTATGATGTCTGTCATAACATCGCTAAATTCGAAGACCACGAGGTCGATGGGCACCGAAGGAGAATCTGTGTCCATAGGAAGGGGGCGACTCGCGCTTTCCCACCAAACCATACCGATATACCAGGAGATTATCGAGACATCGGTCAACCCGTTTTGATCCCCGGAGATATGGGAAGGTGTTCCTATGTGCTGGTAGGAACGGAGAAAGCATTTACCGACACCTTCGGTAGCACGTGCCATGGCGCAGGCAGGGTAATGAGCCGACACCAGGCAAAGAAAGCCGCCAAAGGAAGGGTCATTTCCAGGGAATTAGAGGACAGGGGAATAATCGTTCGATCAGCAGGAAGGGCCACCATTGTTGAGGAAATGTCCGAGGCGTATAAGGATGTTACCGAAGTAGTGGATGTGGTTGTTCATGCGGGGATCAGTAAAAAGGTGGCGAAGCTCGTTCCCATGGGCGTAATCAAGGGATAGGGTTTTGCGATTTCAAATCTGGAGGGGTGAATTGGGGCGGGGAGTTTTGGGAATGCCCGCCTTTTTTTGTACCCCCGATCGAGAAAAGGGATGGAAAGGCGTAAAGGTTTGTACCAGAGGACATGGAAGAAGTGGTTTCTCATAGGGATTTCTGGGAAAGTCGCTCTTCGCTGCTCAAAATATTTTTTCGACCATCCTAAAGTTCGCTTCACTGCAAATCCAAAACTCGCCCTCCGGGCTCAAACAATGGATTTGCGACCGTTCCGCTTTATTAAGAATGGTTACCGAAAAAATCTTAATTCGCGCTCAGAGCTCCTTTCCCGAGTTTTTAAGAGACCTCTCATAGGAATTTTGACAATGGCCCTGTTGGGATGTACTGGGCTCTATTTTCACCATGTCCCTCTCGAGAAGGCCTCTGCCCCCGTGGAGGTGATTTCCAACCTAGGGTTTCGAGAACATTGGCAGGGGTTCTTTTGGTATGGGGAGAAGATTGGCTTTTCCCATTTTTGGATTGAGGAAGCGGAGGATCTCCCCGGGGCCTTTAAAATCTCCTCCGAGGCTGTTTTCCGGTTCAAAATGTTGGGAATCAAAAAGGAGTCCCTTTTCAAAGAGGTCGCTTACGTCAGCCCCGACTTACGGTTGCTTAAGGTCAATGGGGAGCAAAAACTGGACGGGAGGATACGGAGGGTGGAGGCAGAGGTGGTTGATGGGGGCATAATGGTGAAAACGGAAACGGAGGGGGAGCGCACGGAACGCCAAATCCCCGTGGAAGGTCCCATCTATCCTTCCCTTGCCCAATATCTCTACCCGGCTCTCAGGGGGATGGATATCGGGAGGCACTATCGATACCACATATTCAGTCCCCAGAGCCTTTCGGTGATGGAGGTTAATCAAAGGGTGCTGGCTTTCAAGGAAAGCGACCTCTTCGATGGACCGGCCTTCGAGATAAAGACCGAGGTTTCCGGAATCAATCCCAAGGTGTGGATCAACATGCGGGGGGAAATGGTGTTCGAGATGGTCGGGGCCCTCATCACGGCGAAGGAGGATGAGTTTTCGGCCAAAAGGTTTATCTATGAATCGAGCCTATCCAAAAAGGACATCCTCTTGGATTATAGTCTGGTCAAAGTTGATCGGGTCATCCCGAATCCCAGGGCATTGCGAGTGCTCCACGTGCGGCTGAAAGGGCTGAATGAACCGACATTGGTCATCTCGGATGAAAGGCAGAGGGCCTCCATCAAAAGGGAGGGAAATACCTCGGTTGTGGAATTCATGGTTTCCATCGGAAAACAGTTGAAAGGAACCCCGCTGTTGCTTCCTATTTCGAAAAGGGAATATTTGCGCTACCTTCAACCCTCCTTCCAAATCGAGAGCGGAAATAGGGAAATTATCCAAAGGGCGAGGGCCGTCTTGGATGGAGAGAGCAACAGCCTCCTGGCCGTAGCCAAGCTGGCCCATTGGGTGAGCGATCACCTGGAGGATGCATTGGTGGATTCCTTTTCAGCCTTGGATGCCCTCCATGGGAAGAAGGGGGAGTGCCAAGCCCATGCCTACTTATATACCGCCCTCTGCCGAGCTGCGGGGATTCCGACTAAGGTCGTGTCCGGGTTGGTCTATATGAAGGAGGTAGGATTTCTCTATCATGCCTGGGCCGAGAGCTTCATAGGGTATTGGATTGCGGTGGACCCAACCTTCGACCAGATTCCCGCCGACGCTACCCACATTAAATTGGCGGAGGGGGAGAACTTTCGCGATCTCAGCCCTTTGGTGAATGTCATTGGACGTCTCCAAGCAACCATTGTGGACTACAAATTTTGATTCCGATGACAGCTCTAATGACGGCGCCACTGTGACAGTGTTACACGACCACCAATAGATGATTCCTATCCTATGGCCTTTTGGTATGAAAATGAGTATTTTTGGCAGAAAACCGAAAGGAATCTAAGAAAAGACAATATGTTTACGATAAATGTGTGATTTTAGGATTTGACATAGTGTTTTAAAAGATTTATAATAAATATGTTCTGGGTTATTCATTAAGCCCTCATTCAGCCTTAGATTGATCGATCCAAGACACCTACCATTACCGAATTTATCCAAAACGGTATTATAAAACAATTAAAGCCACCAGATGTGCTGACAGGGATAAAAAGAGTTGTAGAACAACAGATGAAAATGTACAGGGAAGGTGAATATAATTATCTACCTGATGAGGAAGGGACAAGTAAAGAAGAATGGATGTAGAGAATGGAAAAAATTAAAATTGAAATACCAGATGGAAAAGATCTTGTGTTTGAGGGCGAAAAAATAGCACGTGTAGCAGATCGAATTACGGAATTAATTTTGTGGAAAACCAAGGGTGGTAAGTATGTGGTGGAAAGGACAATAGGGAAAAATAAACAGGGTGAAATCTATTATTCAGCGAAAGACGCTTCATCAGTGATAGATTTTTATAAATCGGTCGGAAAGGAACTTATCAAGAACGCTCAGTCAAAAGATAAAGCCTTTGAGGGCCTTATCGAAAAAAGAATAGAATAAAATGAGAAAAAAAATCTTAATACAAACGATTACACTATCATCTCTCCGATTACTCGATTTGAAACCTAAAGACTTAAGCAATAGAAGGCTTCTGGATGTTCTCTTAAATTTTCTACCCGAAGAAACTCGAAAAAGTGGCAAACCAAGGGAATATTTTGAAAGGGCAATGTTTAGCCCAGAGAATTTTCGTAAACTCTCTGAAGATGAAAAATCTATTTATATAAATGTAGTTAAAAAAATTTTGGATAGAGCCTTCATAAATTAAAGGCTCTGTCGAAAAAGAGCATCCTTAGAGTCCCAATCAACCAATCAACCACAATCACCACTGTCTTCGAAGAATATGTTGTGCCTCAGGTTTCCCCTTGAGGTGACGTGATAAAATGCGCATTCATATTCAATCCTTGGTTGCCTTACCATAAGTAGGGAGTTATCTAAGGGACTCCCCGTTTGTTAACTGTATTTTTTATTGATGGCCCCTCTTCTCTCTTCTCCTCTTCTAGAATTCCGACGCATTCTAAGCTAAGGTTATTCATGTCGGAAGGAGATTAAGGCAAGATCATCCCGCAATTGGGATACAATCTATCTCAAAATACAGATTTCTAAACGCAAAACAATACTTTTCGATAATCTTCTCACGCAAGAATCCATCTTGAAATCTTCCACGCCGCGGGAAAAATCGGACTAAGAGCCGGCTGTGATACCCCGTGGCCTCGAGGGTGCATTACAGCCAATCGATTGAAGGTGAAGTTTCTTAACCCAATATTTTCTTGACGATGGACTTGGCAACCCCTTCGTAGCGCTTGACGACCATCACCGGCTTCACGGAATTACGGGCAACCTCTTCGGTAATCTCACCTAAGAGCACGCTGGAAAAGAGACCCTCTCTCGAAGCGCCGAGGACAAGGAGGTCGTAGTCGTCACCAGCCATGATGAGACTCTTCGTGATATGATCGGATTCGATTACTAATTTCCGCGCGGATCCTTGCAGTGCGTTTTTCGCGATCGTTTCATCAATCCACCGTATCGCCAAATCCTTTTGTCGCTTCGTGGGATTGCTGCCGGCTACGATGCAAAAAGTGACATCCGCGTTATATGCCTTCTTTAGTATCGCAACATATTCAGAAGCGAGGATGGAGTGGGGGCCTCCAGCCGTTGGTAATAGAATCTTGTTTATTGGCCGGGTCCCAATGAGTTTCACCGTAATCAGGTTGCAGGGGGCGTGTCTCATGACACGATCCGTGACGTCACCAAAGATTCGATCTCGGGTGCTCGTGTATCCTTTCCAGCCCATGAGAATCAAAGATGCCTTCTGTTTTTCGGCCGATGTAACGATACCGTCGAAGGTGCGGTGAGCAATCCTCATCGCAGTTCTCGTCGGCACACCGATTTTCTGACCATACTGCACCGCCTTTTTTATAAGCGGTGCCTTGTGATGCATAAAACGCATCCCTTCATGGATAGGAAGGTTTTGAGGCACATTGATCACGGCGAGCACTATGATTTCCCCGTTATGGGCTTTGGCTATGGGAGCGGCCAGGTCCATCAATGGTTCGATATGATCCGGATTGTGGATGGGGACGAGGATTCGATAACCGTACTGAGAGATTACCTTTGGCTGGGCCACGTCGAGCACCTGGGGCATCTCCCCTTCGGCTAATTTCTTGAAAAATACGTAGTAGACAAACAGGCCCACGACGATCCAGACAAGAGTGATGTACCAAGATCTTGGGTCGAATTTGAATTGATTAAACGCAAGGAATAAATTGAGTCCGAGTGCTGCGATCGGCAAAAAAGGATATAGTGGTACGCGGAACGCCCCTTTGATCTCAGGATACTTCCGTCTGAGTGCGATGAGCGCGAAGTTCACGAGCGCGAACGTAAGGAGAAAGGTCAAACTTGCTGCGGACCCAACGACGTGAATTGGGAATGTAACGGCCATTAATACCACTAAGACTCCCGTAACAAAGATCGCGATGCGCGGTGTCCGGCTGGTTGGATGGATTCGTGAAATCGATCGGGGAAGCATTTTGGCCCGGCCCATCGAAAAGGCTACCCGCGAGGAAGCGAGTATCGTCGCATTGAGTGCAGACGTTGTGGACAGAAGTCCACCAAATATAATGAGCGCGATGCCAAAAAACGGCATGAAGTGTTCGGCGGCCTTGACAATCGCTGTTGCCTGGTATTTGCCCAGGAATTCCCATGAGGTGCTTCCATCTTCAGGTCTTATCGCCCCAATACAAACAACCACGATTAATAAGTAAATCGAGACAACAACCGCCAAGCACATAAAGGTTGCCCGTGGGATGTTTTTTTCCGGCTCTTTAATCTCTTCAGCGAGGGTCGCAATGAGGTCATAGCCTTCAAAGGCGATGAACGTCAGCCCCATTGCGATCACCACGCCCGTGAATCCCTTTGGAAGAAACGGAGTGAAACCTCGTAACGATTCGGTAGGCACATCGAAGAATACCTTTAATCCGTAAAGAATAAAGACGAGAAGGATCGCAATTTTCCCGATCGTTATGATATTCTCAACGTTTCTCGTCATGGCTACTCCCCGCATGTTGATGGAGATGAACCCGACGCAAATAATAACGGTGATGAGCGTGAGGGGTAGGTTCTCTCCCATCAAACCGAAAGCGGCATTTGAAATGAAGGGCAGGTAGCGCATAATGAATTCCCAAAAATAGCTTGCAAATCCCATCGCGTACAAACTACACGCAACGGTGTAGGAGAACCACAACATCCACCCTGAGACAAATCCTACGGGTCCAGGGAATGCCTTTTTTATAAATGAGTATCCTCCGCCGGCCTCAGGATAGGCAGAGGCCAACTCCGCATACGTCAATGCTGTCAGAAGCGTAACAAGACCATTGAGGCCGAATGCAAGAACCGATGCGGGCCCCGCTTCCCCCGCCGCGATGCCTGTGAGAACGAAAATTCCCGCGCCGATCATTGCCCCAATCCCAATCATGCTCGCGTCGAAAAGGCCGAGCTCACGCGAAAAGGTGACTTTGATTTCTTGACGGTTGTTTTTTGCCGTGCTCATTTTTGATCTACCCCGGCTATACAACGGACACTCTCGGCTTGCAAGAATTTAAGCAAAATTATCTATCCCGCCCTTTCGTAACGTTATGTTTATCAGAAGCTTACCATTTTGAGCGGAATCGCTCCGGTGGATTCCTCGGCAGAGAGTTTGCGTTTAATGATATCAGAGTGGTAGTAATCCCTCCATGACGCTTCCACATATTTCATGGGGACGCTCCTTTGCACAACCGTTTTTCACTCGGGCACACCATCGTTGCCCCAAGAAGGCGCTTGGAATTCCCAAGCTTTCCACCTTGGAGGAAATACAATTAAGGTACCACCAACTTTTCCGATGAGTACCAGATTAGGGAAATTGCTAATATCTGATCCTAACTTTATTCTTTTTATTATGGCGTGGTCCCTTGTTCCCAGAAGTAACAAAGCCGACCCACCATTCACTTCGGCAACCCGGCCATCTAAAGGCCATCACGCCAAATCTCGGAAGCTCAGGAGTCTCCTCCCGTTAGACCCGTGGTTTTCCGCCCCACCCTCACGGATGGTTTGGTTTTATCGATGTGTCCGATTCTATCAGGACAGGAAGGTATGTCAAGGGAAAAACTGGATCGAGCGATTTCTAACTGTATCCTTGAATTTCCGTAGACCCACATAAATGCAAGGTTTCTTTCGCATATCGATAATTTTGGCTCGTTTCCCTATGCAATGATCCATCTTGTATTCTTCACCTTTGTTAGACAAAAAAGGCAGGCCACCATCAGACCACCCAGAAGGGTATTTCCGATTCCAAAATAATAGTTGACTTTGGCTACCGTTGTGGTATAAGGAAGGAAAGATTTCGACTATGTCTAT
>JAUWDQ010000294.1 GCA_030608745.1 Pseudomonadota bacterium
AAAGGCCTCTATTCAATGTTTGCGCCGGTTTTCATGCCCGATAGGAAATTGCTGAAGTGTGCCTCCCAATTCATTGAGGGGGGAATTGCGGAAAAACTATCCAAAAATCGAATACCATCCTCCTGAAATCGAATACGGCCCAAGGACACTTCCTACAGGGCTTTCGTCTTGACAAGGGGATTTTTTTCGTCCTATTATGTGACAAAAGTTACAATCTTAATTCCTATTTCGTAATTCGCTTGCACATTGGTGCAGGGTGATGTGCTTGCCTCACACTATTCTAAGGTGAGCAGGTTTGTAAGCCAATTTATGAATTGGAGGAATTCAAGAGGCAGAACATGATTTTCCCGTACATGCGAGGGGGTTTCCCCCTTGAACCGGAAGAGGGAGAACGATGAAAAAGGTATTGACCGGCAATGAGGCCGTAGCCAGGGGGGCCTATGAGGCGGGAGTGAAATTTGCCGCCGCATATCCGGGAACCCCTAGTTCCGAAATCCTCGATACCATAGCAAGGGAATATAAAGAGATTTATGCGGAGTGGTCGCCCAACGAAAAGGTGGCCTTGGAGGCTGCTATGGGGGCTTGTTTCGTGGGGGCGAGGGCGCTGGCGTGCATGAAACACGTCGGAGTCAATGTCGCCGCCGATCCCCTGCTTACCCTTTCCTACACCGGAGTCAAAGGGGGATTGGTCCTGCTCACCGCAGATGATCCCGAGCTGTATAGTTCCCAGAATGAGCAGGATAACCGTCACTATGCCCGATTCGCCAAAATCCCCATGTTGGAGCCCAGCGATAGCCAGGAGGCCAAGGAGTTCGTCAAAATGGGATTCGCCATCAGTGAGGAATTCGACACCCCTGTGATGGTGAGGAGCGTTACCCGGATTTCCCATTCGAAGACGATCGTGGAGCTTGACGAGAGAAGGGAAGGGCTCATTCCGATTGAGGTCAAGAAGGACCCCTCTAAGTACGTGATGTTGCCTGTACATGGGAGACAGAGGCATAAGGTTGTGGAGGAGAGATACCTCAAGTTGAAAGAATTTGTTGAGAAATTTCCAGAGAACCGGATGGAAATTAACGATAAGAAGGTGGGCATCATCACCTCTGGAATTTCCTATCAGTACGCGAAAGAGGTGTTTCCCGACTATTCATACCTCAAGCTGGGAATCTGTTGGCCTCTACCGGATAAGCTCATCGCCCGTTTTTTCCAGCAAGTGGAGGAAGTGTACGTGGTCGAGGAATTGGATCCCTTTCTCGAGGAGAGCATCAAGGCCATGGGGTTCACGGTATCCAAGGGGAAGGACTCTTTCCCCATTCGGGGAGAGCTCACCCCCTTGCTGGTTGAAAAGGGAATCTTGGCGGATCGCTTTCAACCACCCAAGCCCATATTCACGGAGGAATTGCCCCCGAGGCCTCCCAATCTGTGTCCGGGGTGTCCCCACAGGGGCCTGTTTCACGTTTTAAAGAAGGGGAAATTCTTCGTTACCGGGGATATCGGGTGCTATACCCTCGGAGCGCTTCCTCCCCTTAACTCCCTGGATACCTGCGTATGCATGGGTGCTAGCATCGGCCATGCCCACGGTATATCCAAGGTAGTTTCCAAGGACGAGAGGAAGAAGGTGGTTGGTGTCATCGGGGATTCCACATTTCTCCACGGCGGGGTAACCCCTCTCATGGATATTGGTTACAACAAGGGCACGGCCACCATCATTATCCTCGATAATCACGCTACGGCCATGACGGGTTTTCAGGAACATCCGTCCACCGGCTTTACCATTCGAGGTGAACCGACCCATAAGGTCGACTTCTTAGAGCTGGGGAAGGTCCTGGGCATCAAGAATCGGAAGAAGGTCAATCCGTGGAACATAGAGGAGACGCAAAAGGTAATCGCTGAGGAGACGGAGAAGGATGAGCCTTCCCTCATCGTCAGTGAGGGGCCCTGCGTGATGCTCCGAGAGGCCATCAAGGAATACCACAAGCCCTTTAGTATCGATGCCGACACGTGTAGGGGATGTCGGACCTGTCTCAGTTTAGGGTGTTCCGCTATTTTCTGGCAAACGGTTTCAGGGGATATGGCCGTCACCGCGGAAGGCAAAAAGCGAAAGGGTATTTCAGTGATCGAAAAAAACCTATGCCCCGGGTGCGGCCTCTGTTATCAGGTCTGTAAGTTCGGGGCCATTATCCCTCCCGAAGGGGAGGTGACGTACGGTTTCGAGTTAGCCTAGGCTCTTTTTGCCAGGGGGAAGAAGATGGATGACGTCGTTACCAACATTTTGGTTTCCGGTGTGGGTGGCCAGGGGATCATCCTTGCCAGCGATATCATGACGGAGGTCTTTTTAGGGGCGGGTTTTGACGTCAAGAAGAGCGAGGTCCATGGAATGGCCCAGAGGGGCGGGAGCGTCACGAGCCATGTAAGGTTTGGCAAGAAGGTTTACTCCCCCATCATCAAGCGAGGAGAGGTGGATATTCTCTTTTCCTTTGAAGAATTGGAGGGGCTCCGGTGGCTCAATTACCTGAAGCCAAATGGGGTAATCCTTCTCAACAACCACAAGATCAACCCCCCTGCGGTCAACCTCGGCCAGGTGGAATACCCGAAAGACATACCGGGAATTATCCGGAAACGGTTTGATAAATTTCATCTGGTCGACGGAACGAAACTGGCCCTTGAGGCAGGGAACGTCCGGGCCGCCAATGTTGTCCTCTTGGGAGCCATATCAAAGCTCTTTGATATGGAGG